>JAHEDN010000025.1 GCA_024641225.1 Burkholderiales bacterium
CGATCTACTCCTCGATCTTCGTCGCCGCTGCCATCGCAATGTATCTCGGCGTGAAGCGCGAGGACCTGGTCCGGCCAGTCAAGAAGGAAGATCCGGCACGGGAGATCCTGCCCTAGCGGGGATGGATCTGGCCGCGTCGCTGTTCGCAGTTCGATGACGCGCGCTGTCGTGAACGGCTTGCCGGCCAGCGCCAGTCGGATTCGCGTCTGGGATCTGCCGACCCGCCTGTTTCACTGGACGCTGGCGCTGCTGGTCGGCTTCTCGTTCGTCAGCGCCAAAGTGGGCGGTGACTGGATCGAGTGGCATTTCTACTCGGGCTATACGATCCTCACGCTGATTGTGTTTCGACTGCTCTGGGGCGTTGCCGGCAGCCGTTACGCGCGCTTCGCCACGTTCAGGTGCAGCCCGCGCGCAATTGCCGACCATCTTCGCAGCGGCATGCCCGTCGCCGGTCACAACCCCCTCGGGGCGGTTTCGGTCATCGTCATGTTGCTCAGCCTGCTCGTGCAGGGGACGACCGGACTGTTCGCGACCGACGACATCGCCAGCGAAGGCCCGCTGATGAAGCTCGTCTCGAGTTCGACCGCCGCCCTGCTGACCCGGGTTCACCGCTGGAACGAGAAGGTGCTGATCGCACTCACCCTCCTGCACCTTGCCGCGGTTCTGTATTACCTGTTCGTCAAGCGGCGGAACCTGATCGTTCCGATGCTGACCGGCGACCAGTACGTCGACCGTGCCAGCGGGGCGAGAGACGACACGGCGATGCGTGCCCGGGCCGCGCTCCTGCTCGTCGTGGCGGTCGCCCTGGTTGCCTACGTCGTGAACCTGTAGGAAACAAAGCGGGGCGCAATGCGCCCCGTTCGTAACCCGACTGACCGGCGTCTTGCTTCAGTCGCGCCGGAAGTCGTCGTGGCAGCCCTTGCAGGTACGCGCCACGGCCTGGAACGAGGTCCGTGTGCCTTCCAGGTCGCCCCCCTTCGACGCCGCGAGCAGTTTGGCGACGTCGCCGTTCAGCCGCTCGGCGTACTGCTTGAACTTGGCCGGGTCTTTCCAGATCTCCGGCTTGGCGCGCGAGTTCGCAACCATGTCCGATCCCTCCGGGAAAGCCGTGAACGAAAGCCTGTTGACCGTGTCGAGGATCGCCGCGTTCTCGGCGATCACGGACAGATTCGGTTTGTCTGATTTCAACTGGCCGTTGATGCGGCCCATGTGCTGCGACTGTAGGAACATCACCGACGCCCGGTACTTGTAGGCGTCCTCCGGCTTTGCAAACTGGGCGAAGGCAGGCGCCGCCAGTGCGACAGCGGCAGAAAACAGGACGGGGCGAAGCAGGCTCTTCATGATCTCCTCAAGGGGACAGGACGGGGTTCGGCGAAAGCGCCGGGCGAGAAATTACCAGCACCCCGTAAACACGAACATCGGGAAAACTATTCCCCACCGTCCCCGATTTAAGCAGTTGCCCGGGGGCTCAGCAGCGCCGCGCCAGCTCCGCCGCCTTGCCGACATAGGAGGCCGGGGTCAGCGCCAGCAGCGCCTCACGCGCCTCGTCGGGAACCGGCAGTTGACGAATGAAGGTCGTCAGCGCATCGCGCTCGATGCCCCTGCCGCGCGTCAGTTCCTTCAGCTTCTCGTACGCCCCGGCAACACCGTAGCGGCGCATCACCGTCTGCACCGGCTCGGCCAGCACCTCCCAGGCCTCGTCGAGGTCGGCGGCCAGTCGGTCTTCGTTGAGTTCGAGCTTGCCCAGACCGCGCTGGCACGCCACGTAGGCGACGATGCAGTAACCGAAAGTGACGCCGATGTTGCGCAGCACGGTGGAATCGGTCAGGTCGCGCTGCCAGCGCGACACCGGCAGCTTGTCGGCCAGATGGCGCAGCAGCGCGTTGGCCACCCCGAGGTTGCCTTCCGAGTTCTCGAAGTCGATCGGGTTGACCTTGTGCGGCATCGTCGAGGAACCGATCTCGCCTGCCTTCAGCTTCTGGCGGAAATAGCCGAGCGCGATGTAGCCCCACAGGTCGCGGTCCAGGTCGAGCAGCACCGTGTTGGCGCGCGCGATCGCGTCGAACAGGGCCGCCATCGCATCGTGCGGCTCGATCTGGATGGTGTGCGTGTTGAAGGACAGGCCGAGCGACTCGACCACGCCGCGCGCGACACGCTCCCAGTCGACTGCGGGGTAGGCGGCCAGGTGCGCGTTGTAGTTGCCCACCGCGCCGTTCATCTTGGCCGTCAGCCCCACTGCTTCGATGGAGGTGATCGCCCGCGCCAGCCGCACGGCGACGTTGGCGAACTCCTTGCCGACGGTGGTCGGCGAGGCCGCCTGGCCGTGGGTGCGCGACAGCATCGGCACTTCGGCGTGCACATGCGCCAGCGCCCGCAGCGCCTCGTGGATCGCCCGCAGTTGCTCGAGCAGCAGCACGCGGCCGTCGCCAAGCATCAGCGCGTGGGCGACGTTGTTGATGTCCTCCGAGGTGCAGGCGAAGTGGATGAACTCCGCGGCCGCGGCGAGCGCCGGCACATCGGCCGTACGGCGCCGGATCCAGTACTCGACCGCCTTGACGTCGTGATTGGTGACGCGCTCGGTTTCCTTTATTTCGGCGCAGTCGGCGATCGTGAATCCGCCGGCCAGCGCCCGCAGGCGCTCAGCCTCCTGCGGCGGCAGGGGCGGCAGTTCGGCCAGGCCGAGCCCGGACAGCGCGAGCAGCCACTCGACCTCGACCCGCACCCGTGCGCGCATGAAGGCGAACTCGGAAAAGACATCGCGCAGGGCGGCGGTCGAAGCGCCGTAACGGCCGTCGAGCGGCGACAGCGCGGTCAGCGCGGAAAGTTCCAGCGGATTCGGCATGGGGCAATCGCCTCTTGGCGCAGCATCGACCCAACACCGACAGCGTCGAACTCAGCCGATGACGGGAAAAAAGTCTAGCATCGCCGTCGGCGAGGTCACACGGGTGCGACGCGTCGAGCCGCTGCGACGGCTCGTCCCGAGTGCGTTGATATATTGATTTCGGACTCCAGAATGCGAAAAGAAAAGACCTTGTCCCACCGGCTCCGACTAGTCGGCTCACTCACCAGTCCCTACGTGCGCAAGGTGCGCATCGTCATGGCGGAGAAGCGGATCGAGTGCCAGCTCGAGCAGGAGGACGTCTGGTCGCCGGAGTCGAAGATCCAGCAGTCCAATCCGCTCGGCAAGGTGCCGTGTCTGATCATGGAAGACGGCGGCGCGGTCTTCGATTCGCGTGTCATCGTCGAGTATCTCGACACGATGACGCCGGTGGCGAAGCTGATTCCGGCCACCGGTCGGGAGCGCGTCGAGGTGCGAACCTGGGAAGCGCTGGCCGACGGCCTGCTCGACGCCGCCATCGCGGTGCGCCTGGAACAGACGCAGCGCGCTCCGGAGCAGCAGTCGCAGAAGTGGATCGACCGCCAGATGGGCAAGCTCAACGCCGCGCTCGAAGCGATGGCTCACGGTGTCGAAGGCAAGAACTGGTGCCACAACAACGTCTACTCGCTGGCCGACATCGCGGTCGGCTGCGCGCTCGGCTATCTGGACCTCCGCTTTCCGCAGATCGACTGGCGTGCCCGGCACCCGAGCCTCGACAAGCTGTACACCAAGCTCGCCGCCCGCCAGAGCTTCATCGACACGGCTCCGCCGAAGTAGCGATCGGCGCTCGCTGATCCGCCGACGTGTCAGCCGCTGCGCACCACCAGCGCGGCGGCACACAGATCCTCCAGCGCGGTCCCAACCGACTTGAACAGCGTGATCTCGGCCGCGCTCGTGCGGCCGAGACGAGTGCCGCGCACGAGTTCGGCCAGCTCGGCCACGATGCTTTCGCGACCGATGGTGCCGCTGGCGAGCGGCACCAGCAGGTCGCCCGCCTCGGCGAGCGCGCCGGCGTAGGTGTCGACGGCGATGCGGGCGCGCGCCACCGCGGCTTCGTCGACCTCGCGCATGGTCGGCGTGAAGCCGCCGACCAGATCCAGATGCGTGCCGGGCTCGATCCAGGCCCCGTGAACGATCGGCGCCGTGGCGGTGGTAGCGCAACTGACGATATGCGATTCGCGCACCGCCGGCTCCAGATGCTCGGCGACCCGGGCCGGCAGGTCCTGGTCGCGCAGCCACTGCGCGACGGTCTGCGCCCGTTCCGGATCGCGCGCCCAGACGAACACGCGGCGCAGCGATGGCCGCAGCGCGAAGTGCGCACAGGCCAGATGTGGCGCCAGCCGGCCGGCGCCCACCACCAGCAGGTTCTGCGCATCCTCGCGCGCCAGATAGCGAGCCGCCAGCGCCGAGGCCGCCGCCGTGCGCCGCAGGGTCAACGCCTCGCCGTCGAGCAGCGCCAGCGGCTCGCCGGTGGCGCGGTCGAGAAGGACGTAGATCGCCTGCACCGTGCCGACGCCGCGCGCGCCGTTGCCCGGCATCACGGTGACCAGCTTGACACCCAGCGCCGCCTCGCTCCACGCGGGCATCAGCAGCAGCCTGTCGGACTCGCCCAGGCAATGGACATGCCGAACAGGGACCTGCGCGCCGGCGGCGAACGCCTGCGCCAGCGCCTCGGCGAGTCGCGCGTAATCGAGCGCGGCGTGCACTTCGTCGGCTGCATAGAATCGGAGCATGTTGGGAATTCTAGGTGGGCGCGATTGAACGGACGCGTGCTGGTGATCGGTGGCGGCGTGATGGGCGCGGCCACCGCCTACTTCCTCGCCGCCCGCCATGGGCTGCGCGCGACGGTTTTCGAGCGCGACCCGACCTACAGCCGGGCCTCGAGCGCACTGTCGGCGAGTTCGATCCGCCAGCAGTTCTCCACCGAGATCAACATCCGCCTGTCGCAGTCCAGCCTCGAGTTCTACCGGCGCATCGGCGATGAACTGGCCGTCGATGGAGAGCGTCCGGATGTCGGCCTGAGCGAGCGCGGTTACCTGTTTCTCGCGACCCGCGCCGGACTCGACGTCCTGCGCGCCAATCACACGGTGCAGGTCGCCTGCAACGTTTCCGCCAGCCTGCTCGACGCCAAGGCGCTGCACGGGCGGCTGCCGTGGTTGGCAACCGACGATCTCGCTGCGGGCTCGCTCGGTGAAAGCGGCGAAGGCTGGTTCGACGGCTACGCGGCGCTGATGGCGTTCCGGCACAAGGCCGCGGCGCTCGGAGCGACTTTCGAGAGCCAGGACGTCTGTCGGATCCACCAAAGCGGCGGCCGATTCCGCGGTCTCCAAGTCCGCGACGGCCGCTGCTTCGACGGTGACGCACTGGTCATCGCCGCCGGCGTGTGGTCGGCGCCGCTCGCGTCGCAGTTCGGCTTCACGCTGCCGGTCGTCGCGCGCAAGCGTGACGTGTTCGTGTTCAATTCGCCCGCCGCGCTGCCGGCATGTCCCCTGGTCATCGACCCGAGCGGTGTGTGGTTCAGGCCTGAAGGACGCGGCTTCATCGCAGGTGCGCCGCCGCGCGGCGCCGACATCGACGATGCGCCGCTGGAGGCGATCGACCACGGCCTCTTCGAAGAAGTGATCTGGCCGACCCTGGCGCGGCGCGTGCCGGCGTTCGAAGCACTGCGCGCGACCGGCGCCTGGGCCGGCTACTACGAGTACAACACGTTCGACCAGAACGGCATCGTCGGTGCGCTGCCCGGTTATGAGAACGCGTTCATCGCCTGTGGCTTTTCCGGGCACGGCATCCAGCAGGCCCCGGCGGTCGGAAGGGCGCTCGCCGAGCGCGTTGCGCTCGGTCGCTATGACAGCCTCGATCTCGCGCCGCTGTCGCCGCAGCGGATCGTCGAACGGCGACCGCTGCGGGAACGCAATGTGATCTGACGGCGGCCGGCGCGGGGATTCCTGTCTTCAGCTCTGGCCTGGCGCTCTGCTCTGGCGGGACTCGGCCCGCAGCCGAGGTGGGCGCGCCGGCAGACGCAGCGGTAAATTGCCGGAATGAGCGCGGACTTCCGCTCCTCATCCGCTGAGGCAGCGGGCGGCCGGGCGACCGTCTTCATGAGAGATATCCAGTTGCCCGGGCAGTAATTCCAGCCACTCGCACCGACGTGAAGCCACATTCCCAATGAGAGCGACATTCACCAGATGAAGAAGCTACTGACGACATTGGCTGTCTGCATCCTGCTTCCGGCAGGACAGGCACTTTCGGCCGATCTCGACGCGCCGCATACGCCGACCCGCGCGGAGTGGTTGCGCGTATACCTCGCCGAAAACATCAAGATCGTCACGGACAGCTGGCCGTTACGGGTCAGAGTCATGGTGACCGTTGTCAGCAAGAATCAGCAGGTCATGATCACTCTGAGACCAGCCGACGGCGAGAAGGAGCCGACCAGGGAACAGCGGGATGCCTGCATCGCCTCCGTCAGCGACATGGTGAATCGCGCGCTCGCAAGCTACGCGTGGTCGAAGGACTTGAAGGTCAGTGTGTTGTTCGTCTAGCCGCGAGTCTCGCTGACCATCGGATGTGAGCAAGCGCGACGGCTGCTGGCCGAAACGATCGGCTCGACAGCCGCGCGCGGCAGAACATCGTCGCTACCGAGCGGACGCCGACAGCCGCGTACTGGACCGTCCGTGCAGAGCATGATCGGTTGGCGGTCGGGGCTGCCCGCTTCCTCGCGCAAGGCCGTGCGAGGGTCGACGCCCGAACGACGCTTGCCTGCACAGGACCACGCCCGCTCGCGTCCAGGCCGCCAGGGTGGGCCGACTGCTTATGCGGGCGCTGCTTCGAGCAGGCTCGCCAGCAGCGTCGCGATGCCGAGGAACGAAGCGAAGCCGACGATATCGGTCACCGTGGTCAGGATGATCGACGACGCCAGCGCGGGATCCTGGCCGAATCGGCGCAGCAGCACCGGCACCAGCGCGCCGGCGAGTCCGGCGGCGAGCATCGAGATCATCATCGCGATCGCACACACCAGCACCAGGCCGAGCGAACGGCTCCAGAAGTAGACGCCCAGCGCAGTGGTGGCCGCCACGGCCACCCCGTTAGTCAGTCCGACGATCGCTTCCTTGCCGACGATGCGCGGCCAATGCCGCACCGTGACCTCGCGCAACGCAAGTGCGCGCATCGTCACCGCCAGTGCCTGCGCGCCGGCGTTGCCCGACTGGCCGGCCACCACCGGCAACAACACCGCCAGCGCAGTGAACTTGGCGATCGTGCTTTCGAAGAGACCGACCACCGCGGCCGCCAGAAAAGCAGTCAGCAGGTTGATCTGCAGCCACGGCAGGCGGCGCGCCACCGCAAAGCCCGGCGGCGACAGCGCACGCTCGTCGCGGCTGGCGCCGACCATCAGCTGCACGTCGAGGCTGGTTTCCTGTTCGAGCGCGGCGATCAGGACTGCCTGCCGGATCACGCCGACGAAGCGGCCGTCGATGTTGACGACCGGCAGCTCGGTGATCGGCTTGGCTTGCAGCCGCTCGACGAACTCCTCGCGCGGATCGAGGTCGTTGGCCACCGCCAGCAGCGGCCGCATCACTTGCGCAAGCGGCGTGCTGTCATCGGTCACCGCGAGGTCCTGGATCTCGACGCGGCCGACCAGTTTCATCTGCTCGTCGACGACGAACAGTTCACGCAGGCCCCGGCTCTTGATGCCCTTCAGCCGCGCCAAGGCTTCGCCGACCGTGATCTGCAGCCGCAGCGGCGTCACCCTTGGATCCATCATGCGGCCGGCGACATGCTCGGGGTAGTCAAGCAGCGCACGCAGTTCGTCGGCGACCTGGGTATCGACCTGGCCGAGCAACTGGTTCCGATCGGCGTCGTCGAACTGCGCCAGCGCCGCGGCCGCTGCGGCGGGTTCGGTCTCGGCGAGCACCATGCGCACCTGCGCTGACGGCAGCGCCTTCAGCGTCGCCGCCGCCGTGTCGGCCGTCAGCGCCTGCCAGACGCGCACGAGTGCATTGGCCGGCTGCCCGGCCAGCAGCTGCGCGGCCTCCGTCGCCGGCATCTTCTCGATCAGCCGCGCCGCCTCGCGCGGATAGTCGAGCAGAAAGCGCCGGCTCAGCGCCGCGACCGCGGGCAGCACGGCTTCGCTCAATCTTTCCTCGCGCCTGGAGCAGGCAGCAGCGCGACGATCGCCTGCGCCAGCGACGACACCGCCGACCAGTAACCCTCGCCGAGCACACCGGCCAGCGCCTGCTCGGCGTCACCGACAGGTGCCGGCCGCGCCGCCGCTGCCTGCTGCAACGTGGCTGCGGAGAGCGCGCCCAGAAAGCGGCCACCGTGTTCGAGTACCGGCAGCAGGCTCGATTCGCGCCACGCCGGATGTTCGATTGCGCCGGCCAGCGGCATCAGCGCCGGCAGCGCGGCGACCGGCCGCAGCATCGACTGCAGGCGCTGCTCGCCAGAAGCACGCAGCAGCGCCGGCAGCGTGACCACGCCGAGCAGCCGGTGGTCGTCGCCGATGACGTAGACGTCGGTGGCGGTCTCGGCCTCGCGGTGGCGCGCGGCGGAGAGAGCCTCGGCGACGGTCGTTCGTGCCGGCAGGGCGACGGCCGAGGTGTCGACCAAAGCACCGATGGCATCTTCCGGATAGCGCAGCAACGCGCGGCAGGCGAGCGAGGCGGGCGTGGGCAGCGCATCGAGCAGCGCCCTGCGCCGCGGCTCGGCCATCTGGCGCAGGATGCTCGCCGCCGAGGGGGCGCCGAGCTCGCCGAGCAGCAGCGCCGCGCGCGCGGCCGTGACGATCGAGAGGCAACGCGCCGCCAGCGGCGGCATCATCGCCTCGAGCACCGGCGCCGACAGGCGGGCCGGCGCATGCTCGAACAGCGCCGCGACGTCGTTCTCGTCCAGCCGCTCGAGCTCGCGCGCCGCGTCGACCGGATGCGCGGCGACGTAGGCGTGCGTCAGGTCGTCGAGCTCAGTCACCACCGCTCCCGCGTGCGACCAGCAGCACGGCGTCCTCGCTGAACACGCGCCCGGGCAGGGTCAGCCGGCCATCGTCGGTTTCGAGCACGACCGAAGCCGCGGTCATCTCGAGGATCCGCCCTTCATGACCGGCCACGCGGATCGTCTGGCCGACGGCAAACGAGTGCCGCGACTGATGCGCGCCGATCAGGTTGGCCACGTGCGTTCGCGCACCGAGGCTGGTGGCGACGATCACGCCACCTGCGACCGCAAGCAGCGCCGCGGCGGCGAAGATGGCCAGGAACGTGACCTTGATGCCGATCTGGTCGGCGCCGATCAGGATCGCGCCGATCAGGATCGTCAGCTGCGCGGCGCGTGCCACGACGGTGCGCTGCGCGGGCGCAATGCGGCCGGCCGTGGTCAGGATCAGGTCGGCGGCAAAACGTGACAGCAGGTAGCCGGCGATGACGATCAGCAGGCCGGCCAGCAGCGTCGGCAGGTACTCGAGCAGGCGCCCCAGCCACTGCGTGAAGGTGGCCAGCCCGAGGACCTGCGTGGCCGCGGTGACGAAGAACAGCATCACCGCCCAGAAGACGATCGTGCCAAGCACGTTGGCCGAGCGCGCCAGCCGCAGCCGCGACGCGCGGCCCTCGCCGAGCACGCGCGCAATCGTGGCCTCGATGAGCGACAACGTCCGCTGCGCCACCACCTGCAGGATCCTGGCCAGAACCCAGCCGAGCATCAGCAGCAGCACGGCGCCCACGATGCTCGGCAGGTAAGTCATGCCTGCATCAAACAGCAGGCTGGCCAGCTGGGCGATGCGATCGCCGAGCGAAACGTTTTCGGTCATGCCCGTCGATTCCTCAATCGCCGCCACGGCGCTCGGCCACAGGGCGTCTTGTCATTCTGCATCGGCGACGAAGCTTCCGCTCTTGCCGCCGTGCTTCTCGAGCAGGCGCACCGAGTCGATCACCATGCCGCGGTCGGCGCTCTTGACCATGTCGTAGATGGTCAGCAGGCCGATCTGCACCGCGGTGAGCGCCTCCATCTCCACGCCGGTCTGGCCGCGCGTTTCCACGCGCGCAGTGCACTCTACGCTGCTCGTCTCGCTTGCGAGGGAAAACTCGACCGCAACCCGCGTGATCGACAGCGGGTGGCACAGCGGGATCAGTTCGCTGGTCCTCTTCGCGCCCTGGATGGCGGCGATTCGCGCCACGCCGAGCACGTCCCCCTTCTTCGTCGTGCCGGAACGGATCAGGTCGAGCGTCAGCGGCGACATGCGGATGCGGCCGGCGGCCACCGCAACCCGGTGCGTGACCGGCTTGTCGCCGACATCGACCATGTGCGCGTCGCCGGCGGCGTCGAAATGGGTCAGTGGGTTCATTGGACTGCCTTCCCTCGGCGCAAGGAACATTTGCCCGTATCGAGGGCCTGCCTGCGCAATCGGTTACAAGCCGGAACGAACTGAGGTCCCGAGCGGTCTGAGCTTGCATCTATCATACAAACGCATAGCGCTGCGCCCTGCCGCGCGTCCTGCACCCGCCTCCGTGCCCGGCTTCGCACGTCGCCTGATCGTCGCCCTTCTCTCCTGCGCGCTTGCTGCGCCGGCCGGGGTTGTGCCCGCGCGCGCCCAGACGGCGGATCTGCCGGCCCTCGGTGATGTCACCGCCGACGATCTATCGCCCGCCAACGAGCGCCGCCTTGGCGAACAGATCATGCTCCAGGCGCGACGCGATCCCGCCTACCTGCCAGATCCAGACACCTTCGATTACCTGAATGCGCTCGGCTTCAGGCTGGTCGCCGCGAGCCCGGCGCGCTTTTCGGATTTCGAATTCTTCGCCATGCGTGATCCGATGCTCAACGCCTTCGCGCTGCCCGGCGGTTTCATCGGCGTGCACAGCGGCCTGGTGCTCGGCGCCGTGAACGAGTCCGAACTGGCATCGGTTCTGGCGCACGAGATCGGCCACGTCGAGCAGCGCCACATCGCCCGCATGCTGGCCAAGCAGCGCGAAGGCAGCTTCATCGCCATCGGCGCGCTGCTGCTCGCGCTGCTCGCGGCGCGCAGCGGCTCGTCCTCCAGCGGTGACCTGACACAGGCGGCGATCATGGCCGGGCAGGCCGTGGCCGTGCAGCAGCAGCTGAACTTCTCGCGCGAGGCCGAGCGCGAAGCCGATCGGGTCGGCTTCCAGATCCTGCTCGGCGCCGGCTTCGACCCCGCCGGCATGGCCAGCTTCTTTACGCGGCTGCAGCAGGGTACGCGCGTGTACGAGAGCGCCGCCCCCGAGTATCTGCGCACCCACCCGCTGACCGTCGAGCGCCTGAGCGACATCCAGAACCGGGCGCGCGAGGCACACGTTCGGCAGCGACCCGATTCGATCGATTTCCACCTCGTGCGCGCGCGGCTGCGCGTGCTGCAGGACGACAGCCCGCAGGGCCTGCGCGACTCGGCGCTGCATTTCCGCAGCCAGATCGAAAGCGGCAGCGCCGCGTCGGTGGCCGGTGCCTACTACGGACTCGCGCTGGCAAGCTCCATGCTGAACGAGCACGCCGCCGCGCTCGACGCCGCCGCCAAAGCGCGGCGCTCGAGCCAGGCTCCGTCGCCGATGCTCGACAAGCTGGTTTCTCAGACGATGTTCGCCGCTGCTCGCGATGAAGCGGGACGCGCCGAAGCAGTGCGGCTGGCGCGCGAGGCCGCCAGCCGCTATCCGCTGTCGAGGCTGACCGCGCTGCACTATGCGGACCTGCTGCAGAGGAGCGACAAGCACGAGGAGCTGGTCGCCTACCTGCGCGATCAGCTCGCGGTGTCACGCAGCGACCCGCGCCTGTACGAATTGCTCGCAAGAAGCTACGAGCGGCTCGGGCACCGCACGCTGCAGCACCAGGCCACGGCCGAGCTGTATCTGCTGCTCGGCGCAACGCCGGGCGCGATTGACCAGCTGCAACTGGCGCGCCGCGCCAACGACGCCGACTTCTACACGATGTCCGAAGTCGAGGCGCGGCTGCGCCAGCTCAACCAGCAGCTGCGCGAGGCCCGCGGGCAGCTTGCCCGCGACGGTCGCGCGCCGCCGGACGAAGACAAGCGCGGCCGGAACTGAGGCGCGCGCCGTCGCGGGCGCGTTCCTTTGCCGCCTGATGCGGCCGCCGAAATCGGCGAAAATCGCGCCTGCCTTTTCTGCACCCGCTCGATAGCCCGCTCGATGGATACGCACTCTCATCACGCTGCCGAAGTGCCGCACGGCGCCGGCAAACCGGCGCCGCTCGAAACCGATGCGGTGATCGTCGGCGCCGGCCCGGTCGGACTGTTCCAGGTCTTCGAACTCGGCCTGCTCGAGATTCGCGCGCACGTGATCGATTCGCTCGCCTACGTCGGCGGGCAGTGCGTCGAGTTGTATCCGGACAAGCCGATCTACGACATCCCGGCGGTGCCGGTGTGCACCGGGCAGGAACTGACCGATGCGCTGATGAAGCAGATCGAGCCGTTCGGCGCGACTTTCCATCTCGGCCAGGAAGTGACGAGCCTCAAGAGAATGGGCGACGGCCGTTTCTACGTGCAGACGTCCGCCGGCACGCGCTTCCTGACCAGGACCGTTTTCATCGCCGCCGGTGTCGGCAGCTTCCAGCCGCGCCTGCTGAAAGTCGACGGCATCGACAGGTTCCACGGCTCGCAGCTTCAATACCGCGTCAGGGATCCGGCGCAGTTTCAAGGGAAGAACCTGGTCATCTGCGGCGGCGGTGACTCTGCGCTGGACTGGACCTTGAACCTCGTCGGCCAGGCGGAGAGCGTGATCCTGCTGCACCGACGCGACGGTTTCCGCGCCGCGCCGGCGTCGGTTTCGAAGATGCGCGAGCTCGTCGACAACCATGAGATGCAGCTCATCGTCGGCACGGTCTCCGGCTTCGAGGAGCGCGACGGCCGCATGAGCGAGATCCGCGTCACCTCGCCCGACGGCGTCACGCGCCGCGTGCCCCTCGACGTGCTGCTGGTCTTCTTCGGCCTGTCGCCGAAGCTCGGGCCGATCGCGCACTGGGGTCTCGCCCTGGAGCGCAAGCAGATCGTCGTCGACACCGAGAAGTTCGAGACCGACGTGCCCGGCATCTTCGCCGTCGGCGACATCAACACCTATCCCGGCAAGAAGAAGCTGATCCTGTCGGGCTTCCACGAGGCGGCGCTCGCCGCCTTCGGCGCGGCCAACTACGTGTTCCCCGACAGGAAGATCCACCTGCAGTACACCACCACCAGCCCCAAGCTGCACAAGGTGCTCGGCGTCGAGACGCCGGTGTTCGACTGAACCGATCGTGGCTTCACTAGCGGGTACAGCCGTGGTTGATTCATCTCAACGCGCGCCTGTTCATTCGAACTAAGGTTCGTTGGTAGGCGAGCAACGCGCGGGGCACACGGCGCGGATCCGCCGCGTCGCTGCGATCGCCTCGAAGTTGAGATTTGACAATGGTTCATCTCCGCGCCGGAAGGTGCAAGGAGATGAAACTGCGCGCTTTTCCTACTTTGCTTCTCATCGCCGGCGGCCTTTCGCTAGGCATCGCCCACGCGGCCGGCCTCACGCCGATCGAGCAACTCGGCAAGTCGATCTTCTCCGACGACAGCCTCTCGATCAAC
>JAHEDN010000363.1 GCA_024641225.1 Burkholderiales bacterium
CGCCACGCTGCAGGACATCGAGAAGCAGGCGGTTGCGCAGCTCGATGCCGGGCAGGCGCAAGTCGCCCAGTATCTGCAGCGCGTCCAGCAGGCGCGCGCCGAACTGGAAGCTTTCGGCGCCTGGCTCGACACACAGACGAGCGGCGGAGCCAACATCGCCCTGAACAATCCCGCACAGCTGGCAGCGAAGATCGGGCCGGCTCTGAACCGGTTCAACGCGGTGCTCGCCAACGTTCCGGGCCCGGTTCCCGCAGGCTTCAAGCAGTCGGTCGCCAACATCGCGCAGCGCAGCGTCGACCTGCTCAATGCGCTCAACGACGGCGCCCAGCTGGTCGACGCAGGCAAGCAGCTGCTCGCCGCGCTGGAAGACGTGGTCGGCGATCCCGGTGCGATCGCCGGCATCTTCGGCGATGCGACGCAACTCCTCGCCAAACTGACTGCGGTGCGCGACGCGATCGCCGCGTTCCGCCCGCTGCTGGCGGGCAACCACCTCATCGACGGCGCGCCGAAGCAGACGCTGCTCTCGGTGATCGACGTGCTGACGCAGATGTTCGACGTTGCGCTGGCCAGCATCGAGACGCTGCAGGAGCTGTTCGGCGGCGAGGAAATCGTGATCCGCTTCGACTGGAAGCCGGAGCTGGCCAACTGGGCGCTGCCCGGTGCCAATCCGGCCACCGAACCGCTGTTCCGCGCCAACGACAAGCACGGCTTCGTGGTCGCTGTCGAGGGCCGCGTCAAGCGCAACGGCACCGGCACGCCGAAGATCAACGTCGTCTGCTCGCTCAAGCACTTCGACCTGGTGCTGATCAATCCGGCCGGCTTCCTCGAGCTGAACTTCGAGAAGATCGAGTTCAGGGCCGACTCGGCGATGAAGATGAACGTCGACGTGCTGCTGACGGACATCAAGTTCATCGGCGTGCTGTCGTTCGTAGAGACGCTCCGCGACCTGATCCCGCTCGACGGCTTCTCCGATCCGCCCTACCTCGACATCACGGCGCAGGGCATCGACGCCGGCTTCAACGTCGCGCTGCCGAACGTCGCGGTCGGCATCTTCAGCCTGACCAACCTGTCGCTCGGTGCCGGCTTCTCGGTCCCGTTCATCGGCCAGCCGCTGTCGGTGCGCTTCAACTTCTGCACGCGGGAGCAGCCGTTCAACCTGACCGTCTCGCTGTTCGGCGGCGGCGGGTTCTTCGGCATCACGATCGACCCGAGCGGCGTGCAGATCCTCGAGGCGTCACTCGAGTTCGGTGCCAGCATCTCGATCGACTTCGGCGTGGCCAGCGGCGGCGTGCACGTGATGGCCGGCATTTACTTCCGGATGGAGAAGGACGAGGCGCAGCTGACCGGCTACTTCCGCCTCGGCGGTCACGTAAGCGTGCTTGGGCTGGTCTCGGCGTCGCTCGAGCTGTACCTGGCGCTGCGCTACGAATTCGCCACCGGAAAGGCGGTCGGCACGGCGCAGCTGACGATCGAGATCTCGATCTTCATGTTCTCGGCCAGCGTGACGATCACCTGCGAACGGAAGTTCGCCGGCTCGAACGGCGACCCGAGCTTCGCGCAGCTGATGGGGCCCGAGCCGGGCGAGGTGCTGACGGACACGCTCGTGTATCCGTGGCGCGACTACTGCGAAGCCTTCGCGTAGGAACGGGGGACGACCATGGCAAAGCAAAAGATCGTCTGGACCGGGCTGCCCTATGGCTTCGTGCCCGACGGCCCGCACGCGGGCCGCCTGCGCCTTTCGATCGTCGTCTCGCCACGGCTCACGCCGCTGGCCGCCGGCGAGCAACGGCTCGGCGCATTCGCCGACTTCGTCAACTGGCCGGCCACTCTCGCGGGACTGAAGTTCGCGGTCGAGTTCGGGGGAGCCAAGATTCCTGCCAGCGTAATCAGCACGCCGGATGCGGCACTTTGGGACGACATCTTCTCCGCTTCCACGTTCGTCGACGGCTTCAAGTTCACCGACATGCGCAACGCGAACCTGCGCTCGTTCGCGGTTCGCAACGTGCTGAAGTTCGTGCGCCGCCAGTACGAGCAACTGGCCACGACGAGCGGCGACGACCGTCCGCGCCTGCTGCCCTGGCGCAATGCGAATCCGGCGCTCAAGGACATGCTCACCGAACTGGGCGTGCGCACGCACAAGGTGCCGCTGGCCGATCGCTCGATCGAGTTGCCGCTGCCTGGCTTCGAGCGCTTTCTCGACTTCGACAACAAGGAGCGGCCCGATCGCATCGTCGATCGGCAGGTCTTCTCGAAGCAGAGCGTGTATGGCCCGCCCGGATTCACGCCGCCGGTGGCCGGCATCGACGGCAACCCGACCGCCGGCACCACGCCGGTCCGCGCGCTGCCGCCCGACTGGAATCCGCCCGCCGGTGGAGCCGATGCCGCCGTGATGGGCCAGTTCAGAAGCGCGGTCGAGTACGACTTCTATCAGGCCAACCGCTTCTACACCCGGCCGGAAGACCGCACCGCGTACGAGCGCACGCCGGGTCTGGCCGGCGCGGCGCCGCCACCGAAGGCGCCCGAGTTCGACTTCCATCGCATCGTCGCCTCGTTCGCCGATTTTCCGGACCTGCTGCGCGCCCTTGGCCTGGTCATCGACATCGCGCTGCCGAAGGACGAATCGAGCAACGCGCTGCTCGCGGCCTTTGCGGCAAGCCCGGCGTCGCTGCTCGATGGCGCGCTCGGGTTGCTGCCCGTCTGGAGCACGCCGCATCCCGCGGATGCCGACGCCTGTCCGCGCACTGCATTTCGCCTGACCAGGGAGCGCTTCCTGCCGCGCCCGCGCACCGGTGAGATCAGAGACGGCCTGCTCAGGCTGGAAGGCGCCGGCGATCACTGGGGCAAGAGCAAGAGCGACTACGACGTCTATCAGGTCGACCCTGACGGCGCGGCGCTGAAGACGACCGATTTCCTGCTGTCCACGCAGAACCTGGTGGCGCGCAGCCTGCTGCCGGTGGCCGATGGCCGCGTCACGTACACGACCGGCGACCGGCAGGCGGTGGCCGCGCTGCGCTCGGGCTCGATCGGCGTTTCATGCCACGGACGCGCCGGGCGACTTGCGCTCGCGGCAGCGGCCGCCGGGCTCAAGAACGCGGCGTTCGAGGGAACGGCCGCGCAGTCGCGCAAGGTGGTGCTGTATGCCGAAGACGTGCTGCGCGGCTATCGCGTCGACGTCTTCACCGCCTCGACGGGCCAGTGGAATTCCCTGTGCCGCCGCATCGGCACCTACCACCTGACCAAGCCGAACCGCGCGCTGAACGCCAAGCCCGACGAAGGCTATGTCAAGGGCGCCTCGACCACCTCGCGCGAGGGCAGCGAAGATCATTACCTGCACGAGAGCCTGTTCCGCTGGGCAGGCTGGAGCCTGGCGGCGCCGCGACCGGGACGCACGATCATCGCCGAAGCCGGGGCCGGTCCGGGGTTGCAGGGCGAACGCGTCGGCCACGTCGACGACGTGGCCGCGGCGAACACCGGTGTCGTCGCGCGCTTCGTTGCCGAGCCACGCTCGCTGCCGAGGCTGCGCTTCGGCGAACGCTATCGGATCCGCGCGCGCGTGGTCGACCTCGCCGGCAACAGCCTGCGCCAGGACGACCCGAGCCTGGGCGCTGACGAGCAGGCGACCCAGGAGGTCGCGTACCTGCGGTTCGAGCCGGTCGATCC
>JAHEDN010000026.1 GCA_024641225.1 Burkholderiales bacterium
GACGTGGTCGGTGCCGTTCGGACCGTACGCGAGCCCGGTGCGGAAGTTGGTCCCGTCGTGGCAGGCGCCGCAGGCCTTGTTGCTGGGCTGGCTGTACGCGTACTCGGCCTTGCTGGCAAGCGCCGGGTCGTGGCAGACCGTGCACATGCGCTGGCCTTCGTCCAGCATCGAGAAGGCCTTGTTGTTGAAGGCCACGTTGGCGTAGTTGTAGTTGGTCTTGACCAGCGACGCGCCGTTGTGGATCTTGTGGATCAGCGTCGTGAAGTGGCCCATGACCTCGCTGTCGCCGACGTACAGCGTCGGGCTGTACGAGTAGCTGGTGATTCCCGTCGTCGCGTTCACGTTCTTCGTTTCCGTCAGCGCCGGGAAGGCGCCGTTGCTCGACGGGACATTGTCTCGACCGTACGCCCGCTGCGACGTGTGGCAGGTCGTGCAGTACTGGGTGTCAACCCGGCCGCCGCCGTGGAAGGCCAGCGCCTGGTGGCAGCCGTTGCAGGCCTTGATGTCGACCAGGTCCTTCTGCAGGTCCGCCGGTGCAATCGGCGCGCCGGTGGCCGGCGTAAAGTCGTAGACCACGTTGACCGGTTTCTCCAGCGTCGCGCCGGCGTTCGAGCCGCTGATCTGGATGATCAGGCGGTGCTGCAGGCTGGAAACAAACGTCAGGTCGCCCAGGTCGGCCTTGACGGAACCTGCCGGCACCGTCGCCGCAGCGACCTGGTCCTTGACCTTGGGTATGTCGCGGGCGAACGTGTAGACGTAGGAACCGTCGCCGTTGTCCTTCAGCGTGCCGTTCTGCTCGGTGTTCGGCCGCCCCGGCGTGCCGTCATTGCCCTGGACGAGGTAGCTGATCCACTCGTCCGGGCTGCCGGAGGTACCCGGCACCAGCTTCGACAGTTCGAAGCGGATGTTCGAGTAGGAGGTGAAGCCACCGCTGGTGCTGGTGTTGGTGCCGATGCCCACGATCGGCTTGCCGTTCTGGTCGGCGAGCTTGAACTCGGCCGTCGTCGGGCTGGCGATCGTGGCCTTGGTGACCTGGCCCGTGATGGTCAGGGTGGCCCACTGCTCGGCCGTCAGTTCACTGACATTGACCGCCTGCGACGCGTCCTGCCCCGGAGGACCCGCCGGACCCGTCGGGCCTGCCGGACCTGCCGGGCCCTGCGCTCCGTCGTCGCCGCTACAACCCGCCAAGCCGAACGCCAGCATGGCGGCCAAGCCCAATGCAATTAACGGCCGCTTCATAACTTCCTCCTCATGACCAATCTTCCCCTGCTGCCAAAGCGCCCAAATCCCCACGCCCGGCAGCGTTCACTTCCAGAAAAAACCCGTCTTGCGCCTCGTCCCGGCCGATTCGCGATGTAGGCAAGGCTCGAGGCACACGGCCACGCACATGCACGTTCGCGAATCCACGTATGGAACTGTTCGCGAGCGTGGATGATCCTGAAGCATCAGTTTTGACAAAAAGCAAAGGGCCCGCAAGCGTTGCCGAAAAAAAACGCCTTCCGTGTACCCGTGACCGTTACACAAATCCGGTAGTGGCGGGTGAGCCGGCTGGCCCCGGCGGGGCGCCAGCCCCAGGCTTGCTGAGTCTCGGCGCCAGGAAAGCGGGATCGGTCCCCCGCATGCCTCGGCCCCGCCGCGGAGGCCCCGCCGGATGTACAGCCCCCTTTAAGCCCGATCGGCATTGCCCGTCGCGGCAGCTCCCCTATCGTGCAAGAAGCGGGGTCGCGCAAGAAAAAAAAGCGAGCCCGAGGGCTCGCTTTTTCGAAAGCAACGTTTAGATGGGCATCGAGGAAGTGGCGGGGCCGGCCCGAAGCCGGCCCCGTTCCCCGTTCTCGCTAGTTGAACATCCCCATGATCTTCTCGACCACGGCCTCCCAGGTCCCGTCTTCATTCTCGACCGAGTAGCCGAAAGTGCTGAAGTGCTGATTCAGGACCGCAAGTCCGGCCGCATCATCCTCGTTGATTGCCATGGACCGGTGGCACGCACCGCATGCCCTCGCGGCGGGACCTGTCACGGTCTGGGGAATCCCGCCGATCTTCCTGGTCGCGCCAATCAGTTCGTCGTACGTCGACGAGAGAACCCCGGGCATCGACTTCGACTGGTCCGGCACATCGTAGGTACCCGGGGCATGGCAGGACTCGCAGTCGGCGATGCCAAACCTCGGGAAATAGCTGCCGATGTGGTGCTCGTAATGCAGCGCCTCGACCGGATCGGAGAAGTCGACCTCGTCGGTGTCGAAGGCCTGGAACGAGTGGATGGCATGCGCATACGAGTCGATCGAACGCGACTGCAGTTCAAGATGGCCGCCTGCGCTCGACACCTCATGACAGATCCGGCAGACCTTGATGTTGCCGCCTCGGTTGCCCGAGTGGAACGTGATCGCCAGCTGGTCGTGGCACGTGTTGCAGCCTTCCACTTTCGCGATGTCCTTGAAGTAGCCGTCGTCGAAGGCGTTCTTGGTCAGATCGAAGGTCCTCGATGGCGCATTCAGCCCGACGGTCGTGCCGTTGGCATCCCGCAGCGCAGGCATGACGGCGATCTCGGCCCGCTTGATTGAGCCATCCGCAATCTGGTCAGCCCACATCGAAAGATCTGCGGTCACTTCCCAGCTGCCGTTGGCGGCGCTGACCGTCGTGAAGCGCGGGTGTTCGGCGCCGACGACGTACTCGAGCAGCCGGTTCCGGTCGGCATCCCGGCCGTGCGCTGCCACGAGGAAGTCCTTCGAGTCGTAGCCGTACAGGCCGACCGCCACGGTGGGCGTGATGTCGCCGACCGACAGGCCGGGAAGATCCGGCGATTCGCTCGCGCTGAACTTGATCGTCAGCGTGTTGCCGGACAGCGACGTGCTGTCGACCTTGACCACAAAGGTGTCGGAGTACCGGACACCGCTCGCGTTGTAGATCGGCTCCCAGTAGCCGCCGTTATGCAGGGCGGCGAACGTGGGACCGATCCCCGAGCTGGCGTTGTGGCAGAGCGAGCAATCCGACGCCGACGGGTTGCCGATGATGGAGCTGTGGTTGAACGCGGCCTCCGACATCAGTGTCTTCATTCCGTCGACCGCGTGGCAGCTCTGGCAGGTCTCGAACTGGAACTTGCTGTCCGCCAGCACGCTGCTGAGTTTGCCCTCGTGGCAGGTGACGCAATTGCGCATCGACTGCGGATAGGCGAACTCCATCGCGTGCGACATGTGCACGTCGTTCATCAGCTTGGTCTTGTACGCGTACTTCGCCTGCTCCTCGGGCGTGATCGCGCTGCCGGCGGCGATTTCCGCGTAGCGCTCGGGATCGTCGGCCAGGATCTGCCAGTCGACGTGACCGCCGCCACGGGTGTCGATGTGACAGCCCTTGCAGGTGTAGAACTCAAGCCCATCGACATCGCCGTAGATGTAGGCGTGCTTCAGGTACGGCTTCGTATGGCAGTTCTCGCAGCCCGAGACATTGGCGGCGGAGACGTAGTCGACCGTGCCGATCTTCAGCACGCCGGCAAACGGGTACTTGCCGTACACCAAACGCCGGCCCGTTGTATTGGGGTCGGTCCTGTCAATGATCTCGTCAGTGCCGTAGATCTGGACGATGCTCGGCTCCCCGGCAGCGATGCTGGCCACGTTGGCCAGGTCCGTAGCGGCCGTGAATTTCTTCGTGAACGTGCAGACGTTCGTCGATGAACTCCAGGTCTTGGTGCCGGTAGTGGAGCTCGGCACCAGGGACCAGAGCGCGTCGCCTGCCGCGTTGGTGAACGTCCTCGTGGCCGCGTCGTACTTCTCCCAGTAGCTGCCGATCGAGAAGTCGCTGCCCGACTTGGTGCAATTGAAGGGCGCGCCGTTCTTGGTCATCTTGAATGTCAGCACGGTCGTATCGGCCCCGCTGGTCGCGAGGGCCATGTCGGAAACCTTGACGACGCCGTCCTGGTACAGCTGGTCGTAGTACGCCTGGTGCCCGGAGCCGCTCGCCGCGACCGGATCGTCGCCGGTATGGCAGGTGACGCAGGTCTCAGGACCCAGGACCAGCCCGCTCGGCCCTGGCGGCCCCGCAGGCCCCTCTGGACCGGCCGGCCCCTGCGCTCCCGGGGGACCTTGGGCGCCGTCATCCCCACTGCATCCCGCCAAGCCGAGACCCAGCATGGCGGCCAGCATCAAGCCAATCATTGACCTTCTCATACTTTCCTCCTCACTGATCCGACTACCTTCTGCCGCCACGGTGCCCCTTGCGGTCCCGGGGCGACGAACTCTTCACCACGCAAATCCAGATCGCACCTGTCCTCATGCTGATCCGACGGTCGTCTGGCCCGCAGATCGCCTACGTCTCTGAGAAGAGGTAACTTGGTGCGAGCGTGGGACGAAGCCGTTGCGCCGTTCTTGACGCAAGACAAATGATCGGCGGCGAGCACGAAGAAAGGCAATTCCTAGGAATCATATGTACGGTGAATTACTACACAAACTAACTAAGCGCAGTAGCAAAAATTTCGCACAGCGCTTACGTATTGATGGGTATTCTGTACCGGTCGCCGTTACAGCATCGAGCCATAGTTTTTGCAGACTCAGGAACCCGCGCGATCGCCATCGCGATGTCGGCAGGGCTCGAGCTCAATCCCGGGCCGGCACGCAGGACAAGACGCGAACCAACCGACGGCCCACGACAAAGCTGTGGAATCGGCCGCTCCGGTAGTCATGTCAGGGGCCGATTGCCCCTGATGCTGCAGCCCCCGGTTGCGCTACGAACGGCAACCAGGTACGGCTGCTGGCCGAATACCGCAAGACCGTGCGCCGAGTGCGCGCGCTGCAGGACGTGCTGATACCAGAAGTCGAGAAGTCGCTGGCCGACGTCGAAACGGGGCTCGATGAACTCGAGCGCGACGAAATTAAATTCCTGCGCCGCGCCGCCAATGCCGCGCGGATGTCATCAAGCAGGCACCAGGCCGCGCGCGACGCTGTAGAACGCAAAGCTGATCAGCCACGCCACGACGAGCGGCCAGAGAACCGCCAGCAGGGTGAAGGCCGCGCTGCGCGATTCGCGCCAGATGGTGGCCACCGTCGACAGGCACGGCGTGTAGACGAGCGTGAACAGCATGAAGCTGTACGCCTGCAGCCAAGTCAGCCGCTCTGCAAGTATGCGGCCGAGTTCGTCCTGGCCGGCGCCGTAGATCACTGCCATGCCACCGAGCACGATCTCCTTGGCGACAAAACCGAACAGCAGTGCCACCGACAGGATCGCGTCGATGCCGATCGGCGCGAACACCGGCGCGGAGAACGTCGCCAGCCGGCCGGCAAGTGTCTGCGGGCTGGCCGGCGCGGCATCGAACGGATAGTGGGTCAACCACCAGATCAGCAGCACGCCCACGACGATGAATACACCGGCGTTCTCGAGGAAGTGTCGCGAAGACTGCCAGCCTTGCCCGAACAGCGCGCGCAGCGTCGGCAGACGATAGGGCGGCAGTTCAAGCAGCAGCGGCTCGTCGCCGGCGAAGCGACGCCGCCAGACGAGCGCTGTGCCAAAGGCCACGATGAAGCTCACCGCGTACAGGCTGGCCAGCACCAGCGGCGCGGCCTGGCGGGAGAAGAACGCCGCGGCCAGAAACACCAAGACCTGCAGCCGCGCCGAGCACAGCGAAAACGGGATCGTCAGCATCGACAGCAGCCTTGACCCGCGCGAGCGCAGCACGCGCGTGCCCATGATCGCCGGCACGTTGCAACCGAGGCCCATCAGCTGCATGACGAAGGCGCGGCCGTCGAGACCCAGCCTCGCCATCCAGCGGTCCATCAGGAACGCAATGCGCACCAGGTAGCCGCTGTCCTCGACCAGCGCCATCGCGATGAAGAACACCAGGATCACCGGCAGGAAGGTCAGCACGGTGCCCACCCCGTCGACCAGCCCCTCGAGCACGAAGCTCTTCAGCGCCGGAGAGGCCGACGCCAGCAAAGGGGCGAGCCAGTTCGCCTTGCCCTCGTCGATCAGCCATTGCATGGCGTCCTGCAGCGGCAGCCCGATGCCGTAAACGACTTCGAACAGCAGCAGCATCAGCAGGAAGAACAGCGGCACGCCGGCCAGCGGGTGAAGCAGCACACGATCGATGCGGTCAGTCCACCGCGCCGGCAGGGCATGCGGAACATCCACCGCGTCGGCCGCCAGCGCGGCGGCCTGCGCTTCGTAGCCATCGTCGGCGCGCAGCTGAGCCGCCTCCGACGATGCCGACGCCGCCGGAGAGGCCTCGGCGGAGTTTGGACCCCCGACCACCCGCTGCAGCGCCTGCTTCAACGGCGCGATGCCGTGGCCATGTTTCGAATCGACCAGCAGTACCGGCACATCAAGCTTCGACGCCAGCCGCTCGGCGTCGATGCGGATACCGAGCCGCCGCGCTTCGTCGGCCATGTTCAGCACCAGAACGATCGGGCGCCCGAGAGAGCGCAACTGCAAGGCCAGCGGCAGCTGTCGCTCCAGCTGGACGGCATTGAGCACGATCACCAGCGCCGTCACCGGCTCCTGCTCCAGGAAATGGCGCACCAGCCGCTCGTCCTCACCAAAACCATGCAACGAGTAAAGACCCGGCAGGTCGACCAGTTCGACCGTGCGTCCGCCGAGAATCACCTTTGCCGTCAGCAGGTCGACGGTCATGCCCGGCCAGTTGGCCACCTTGGCCGGCACGCCGCTCAAGCGATTGAAAAGGGTCGACTTGCCGGTGTTCGGCATGCCCACCAACGCGAGCCGCAGCCGCGGTCGACGCGTGGCGGTCACGCCGGCGCCTCCGGCAGCAGCTCGACGGTAATCCGCCTCGCGTCCGCCGCACGCAGGATCAGGTCGGTATGCCCGACGCGGACCTGCATCGGCCCGGCAGCGCCGACGCGGCGCACGACCTGAAGGTTGCGTCCGATGCGCACGCCAAGCGCGGCCAGCTTTTCGCGAACAGGAAACTCCATATCGAGCGCCGTAACCACTGCGCGCTGCGCCGGCTTCAGCGCCGCCAGAACCAGATTCGACATCGCCGCTTAAACAAGAATGATTATTGTTCGCAATTTACACGGTTGGCGGCGGCTCGGGACGGAGCACCGGCGTGGGCGGCACCGGTTCCTGCGCTGGATCAAGAGTTCGGCCTGTCGCCACTTCAGTGGGCACCGGACGCCGGCCACAAAAAAGCCGGCTTGCGCCGGCTTCTTCGACACCGCTCGGTGGGAACCTACATCGCCAGGATCCATTTCACGAGCGTCGCGGTCTCAGCTTCGTTCGCCTTGACCTTCGGGTGGCCTTTGCCGGTCGACACCTTGGTGACAAGCATCGCTTCCGCGTCGGCCTTGCCCTTGTACTTGGCCGCAATGTCCTTAAGGGCGGGACCCATCTTCTTCTTGTCGACGTCGTGGCAGGCCGTGCAACCCTTCTCCTTGGCCAGCGCCTCGCTGGCCTGCGCGGCACCCGCCAGTGTCACTGAAGCGACGGCAACCGCCGCGATCAGAAATGCTTTCATCTTTCCTCCTCGGTTAAGAAACCCCAATCTACGGCCGACCGCTCGGCCGGCTTTGCTTCCCGGCCAGAAACTCCAGGAACGCGAAGAATAACGCCCGGCGGCGCCGGGCGTTGACCTGCATTACGTCGCCCTGCAGCGGAGCCGGGGCGGGCGCCTCATTTCACAAGCCGGCGAGTTGTCGCTCTCCAGCCTCGGTTCGTTGAACAACCGCGGGCGGCGTCTTGCCGAACCAGAGTTGAAACATCGAGACAGCGCCCATGAAGGTGAAGCTCAGCGCCATGATGCCTCCACCGAGCATCACAACGTACGCAAACGGCTTGTAGATCTTGGTGAAGTACCAGGAACTGACGTCCAGCACGATGGCAATGAACGGCAGCACTACGACAACGGACTTGAACCAGACCGGCCGGATATACGCGTGGCTGAAGATCTGGCCCATGATGAAAAAGATGAACGTCATGCCAAACATGTGAATGTGCGACACGCGCACCAGCGTGAAGACGTCGGTGCCCGTGTCCTGCTCCGCTGTCTTCTTGACGTTCTCGAAACCGACGAGATTCGACAGATGCGGGTTGCTGCCGTCGTGGCAGCTCGCACAGCGCTTTTCGAGCACCCCCTTGATGTCCGATTCGTACGCCGACCGCTCGGCGCCCCCCTGCACCCAGCCGATGACCGACTTCGACTCGTCCGCAGGCAGCATTGCCGCCATCGGTCCGCGCAATGCGGCTTCCAGCTTCGAGCCCTGTCCGCTGCCGGAGTAGGCGATCACGACGTCCTGGTACGACAGCGTCTTGGGATCGCCATCGCGGCCGGAGTGGCTGTGGTACAGGTAGATGCCCGCGAACAGATAGCCGGCGCCCATCAAGGCGAGCACGGCCGTGTACAGGACGCGCAGGCTGGTCGGCAGTTCGGAGAAGTGAAGGTACGACCGGTGCAGTGGTTCGGCAGACATCCTCTATTTCCCAAGTTGTTTCGCCAGACCCGCGTTCACTTGGAAGGCAGCGGCACGTAGATGACGGAGCGCGGCTTCTGGCGCGCATAGTATGCGGCAAGCGCTTCCACGTCGGCCTCGCTCAGCGTGCTGGACATCGCCGACATCGCCGAACTCTTGCGCTCGCCCGTGCGATACGCGTGCAGCACCTTCTCGTGATAGTCGGCGCGCTGTCCGGCGATCGCCGGCATGTGCGGGTCGGTCGAATTGCCGTTGACGCCGTGGCAGCGGTCGCAGCGCTGCACCCATTCGGACGTGGACAGCGGCGCCCGCGCCTTGGTCGGCATCGGCTGCTGCTTCGCGTAATACGCCGCCAGGTTCTTGATCGTCGCCTCGTCAAGCTTGGCCGCCGCGCCTTTCATCGTTTCGTCGCTGCGTGTTCCGCTCTTGTAGGCGCGCATCGCCTCGATGAAATACTCGGCATCCTGGCCGGCGAGGTTCGGCACCGTCGCGCTGCTGGTGACCCCCCTGTCGCCGTGACAACCGGAACAGGAGGCTGCAGCGGCCCTTTCGCCCGCTGCAGCGTCACCCGCCGCGGGAGTCTTGGCTTTCTCCGGCTTCTGCAGCGCGTAAAACAAGGCCACATTCTTCAGATCCGCGTCGCTCATGCCGGCGGCGATCGTCTTCATCATGTCGTGCTTGCGCTGACCGTTCTTGTAGGCAAGAGTGGCGTCGTAGAAGTGCTTCGGATCGAGCGCGACCAGGTTGGGCATCCCCGCCATGCTGCTGACGCCCGTCTCCCCGTGGCAGCCGCCACAGCTATCGGCGACCGATTTGCCGGCCCTGACCGGATCGACCCTCGCCGCCGCCTTCGCCGCTGCCTTGGGGTCGACGGCGACGGGCGGCGCCGGCTCGAGGCTGCCGTAGTACGCCGCCACCTTCCACAGCGCATCGTCGTTCATGAACTTCACCGCGTCGACCATCGCCTTGTCCGGTCGGCCGCCTGCCTGATACACGCGCATCTCGGCGTAGAGATAACCGGGGCGCTGTCCGGCGATGTGCGGCACGTTCTTCCCGGTGCTGTGGCCGTCCATCCCGTGGCAATTCGCGCAACTCGACTGGGCGACCTTCTTACCCTCGGCGATGTCGGCCGGGCTGGCCAGAACCGCCCGCATGTCGGCGGTCGGGTCCTTGGCCTTGCCCTGGGCTTGCGCTGCCCCGGCCAGCATCAGCCCCCCGCAAAGCAGGAGTCCTGTGGGAACGAGCTTCAGTAAACCTCGCTGCATTACTTGACCCTCAAAGAAAGCTCTGCGTGCGCGCCCTGGCCGCCGTTGCCGGCCACCGCCGTTGCCGGCCTCGAATATTAGTGCGCTCCGGCCGGCGTCGGCGAACTGGTGACGTGCTGATCGTCCCATGGGGGGAAAAGCTTGATGGCTCCGAGAAGCACGATGAGCGGCGCAAGCGTCACCAGAATCGCGAGCAGTGCGCCTTCCTGGCCAAGGAACGGGAGGTGATAGAAGATCAGGCCTTTGCCCGTCTTGGACAGCTGCTGTCCGCCGATGACGACGTTCCAGCGCATCATGAACACGGAAAACAGGACCAGCACCGCGGAGGTCGTGACGCCGAACACCAGCGCCCGACCAGTCGTTCCGCGCCAGATCATGTAGGAGAGCCACAGCATCGGCAACGCGGCGCCGATGCCGAACTGCAGCACGAAGTACGGAATCAGCAACGGACCGGTCACGAACGCCATGATGGTCTCGACGCCTTCACGACCCTTGTAGACGATGTTGGCGAACTCGAGCCCCTCGAGCACGAACGCCACCATGATGAAGGCCCATACCGTGTAGGCCATCCCTTTCAGGCAGGCGAGGTCAATCGGGATCCGGCGCAGCTTGCAGGACACGACATAGATGACGATCAGCAGGGAAACGCCCGAAATGATCGCGGAGAAAAGGAAGATGACGGGCATCAGGTCGGATGACCACCACTCCCGCGATTTCAGCGATCCGAACAGGAAGCCGACGTATCCGTGCAGGCCATGCGCGCCGGGGATGCCGGTGACAGCCAGCCAGAAGATCCACTTTTTGTCGGCGGCGAGCGCGCGCTCCGAAACGTCGTACGAACCGAGAGTCAGGATTTTGTAGACCTTGCCCGCCAGACCGGTGCGCGTCTGGGCCTGCTCGACGATGTAGGGCCGGTAGGCAAACCACAGCTCCAGCATCAGCAGCACGACATAGAAGGTCGCGAAAAAGCCGAACACCGCCATCGCCGAGGTCATGTGCGGCGTGATCATCGCGTTGAAGGCGTGCAGCGGCTGGCCGAGGTGCAGCAGCAGCGGCAGCGGAACGAACAACATGCAGCTGAGCGACGTCAGCAGCGCGAGGTGCGCAACCGGCTTGAGCCGTTCGAAGCCGAATACCTGATACAGGCTCGACACCGTGAACGCGCCGGCGACCAGTCCGGTCAGGTACGGATAGACGGCGAGCATAACCGTCCAGTCGATGACGGTCTCGTTCGGGAAGACCCAGCCGGTGTACTCGGCCCAGTGTGCAAGCGTTTCCACTAGTTCACCTCCCGGTCGATGCCAACGTAGAAGACCCGGGGCGAATTACCCGACTCTGGCCGCAGCACCTGGACACGGTTGTTGCGGATGAAAAGATTGATCGGGCTCTGCCGCTCCAACGTGTTACCGAAGACCCGCGCGCCGACCGGGCAGGCATCGACGCAGGCGGGCTGCAACCCCTTGGTGATCCGGTGGTAGCACCAGTTGCACTTGTCCGGGACGCCCTTTTCCTCGTTGAAGTAGCGCACGCCGTAGGGACAGGCCTGCACGCAGTAACGACAGCCAATGCAGTGCTTCTCGTCGATCAGCACGACGCCGTCCTTGGTCTGGTAGGTCGCGCCTACCGGGCACACCTGCACACAGGCCGGGTGCTCGCACTGATTGCACAGCTTGGGCACGAAGAAGGCCTTTTCCACCTTCGCGTTCGCATAACGATTGGCGAACCGGTACTTGTCCGGCGCCCCCGAGGCGGCGATGTTGACCGGATCCTGATGGCTGTCGATACGCGCGTGCTTCTCGCCCTCCAGGTAGACGTGGCGCTCGACCCACGTGCGGAACTGGTGCGGATTGCCGGGAACGCTGTTCTCGGTCTTGCACGCCTCGACGCAGCGCAGGCAGCCGATGCACTTGTACGCGTCTACGCCAAACGCCCACCTGTACTTCGTCCAGTCGTAGTCCTTGGTCGGGAACGACCCAGTGGCGGCGGCCTGGGCCGCCGAGGGCGCAAAGGCACCCAGTGCGCCGCTGCCGACGGCCGCGCCGGCGCAGCCAGCTGCAGCAAGGCCGAGCTTGCCCAGGAATTTGCGGCGGGCGTCGAAGCTTGGCATCGAGTCATTCTTCATGGCGTCGCCTCTCATTTCTTCCTGGGCTGGCAGCTCTGCGCCGCGTAGTAGGCCGCGAGGCTGTTGATGTCCGCATCGCTCAGTCCCCGAACGACGCTAGCCATCGTCGGATCCTTGCGTATTCCACCGCGGAACGCTTTGAGTACGTTGACCAAATAGTCGGCTTTCTGGCCAGCGAAATTCGGCCAGGCCGGATTGGTACCGATGCCCGTCTCGCCGTGGCAGGCGGCACAGTTCTTCGCCAGCACCTTGCCGGCCTCGACATCCGCACCCGACGGCGCGGCTGCGCTGCGATCGACGCAACTCAGGCCGGCGTAGTAGACGGCCAGATTGCGGATGTCCTCGTCGCCGAGTGCCTTGGCAAGCGGCGTCATGATCACGTCCTCCTGGGCGCCCGACTTGTAGGCGCTCATGATCCGGACCAGATAGGCAGCGTTCTGCCCCGCCAGGCTCGGCCAAGTGTCATTTGGACTGATGCCTTTGGCTCCGTGGCAGGATGCGCAATCCGCGACTGCCAGTTTTTGTCCGACAACCGCGTCTCCGGTGACCTTAGCCGCGACGGCAGCAATCTTCGGCGCGTGCGAGTTGTGGCAGGTCTTGCATTGCTGATCGCCAGCGTGCTCCGCAACGACGACCTGTGGCTGGGTCTTTGGCCGGCCGGGCATGGCCTCGTGGCACAGCGTGCACAAGGCGACCGTGTCCGCGGGAATGGGCAGCTTGCCGTTGTCGGGGTGCCCCTTGGCCGCGCCATGGCAGGTTTCGCAGGCGACCGATTTGTGGTTGTTGCCAGACCACTCCGCATGGCGCTCGGCATGGCAACCCTCGCAATAGGCCGCACCCTGAAAGGCCGGCTCTCTCGCCGCGATCTCTACAACCGAATTCGCCCGGTAATGCCCGAACTGATAAAACGAGTCCGGCACGAGGAAAAATCTCGCGATCACCGTGAGAGCCAAAGCGGCGCCGAGGATCGCGAGCAACCGCGCGATGTGCTTAGGCATGGTGTGTTCCGTCTCCTCCTAGCCAAACGCCAAACGCGCGCCAGCCGGGCCTGAGCCGCTAGAGCGCCTCTCACGCGTCGGGCCGCCCTGTCGCGCGCCTCGCCGGCCCGGCAGCCAGACGTGGGGCGGGGCGAAATGCACGCATCTTCACTTTCCGCCGCGGCGCGTCGGTGCCGGCGCAGATTGCGCCACCCTCGACGCGGCCCTGTTGACCGACATCAAGCTTCCAAGTAACGACCCCAGCGGGTCGGTGGGCATGCGCTTTCCATCTGTCGCAAAATGCCGCGCGTACGACACATGACCTGTCGTTCGACCGGCCGCTCGGGCAACGCCCCTTGAAGCCTTGACAGTGCGTCGCGGCAGTCCAGACCGCGCGACGAAAAGGCAGGTGAAGTTGCGCCCGATTAAGCTCGCCGGCACGAACAGGGTGTAAATAATGCACGTCGATCGGTCCGGATCCGGTCATCGAGTCGCTCATTTATGGAAACTCCAATGAAAAGTCTTTTCCTGGCCGCTGCTTTGATACTGGC
>JAHEDN010000364.1 GCA_024641225.1 Burkholderiales bacterium
GTGCCGTTGAAAGGCAGCGGACTGCCGACGAGTTGCGATTCACGGTTCGGGCTGAACCAGTTCACGCCGAAGTCGACACGGTTGCCGATCATCGCCATGCCGGCCGGATTGATCGCCGCGGCGATCGCATCCTGCGGAAACGCGATGCCGGCGCCGGCCATGCCGATCGCCTTGATGCCGTAGCCGTGCGAGAAGTAGCCATTGGTGGCCTGCGCCGGAGTGGCGAGCAGCAGCGGCACGAACGCGGCGGCGACGGCCGCTGCAGCGGGAAGAAGTCTCGTTCTCATGGTTGTGCTCTCGAAAGTGGTTTGTGTCTTCCTCAAGGCGCCGGGCATGCGAGGCGTCCCGCAGAATGTTGCGCCGCAGCGTTGCCGATCAGTCTGACCCCAACGACAGGCGGGCCAATTGGGAATGGTCAAGGATGCCCCGCGCAAATGCTCTACCCCGTAGGGGGTAAACAACACTGCACTCTCGGAGGGCGGGAGGCGCGGAGCCCTCGCGGCTCAGTCCAGTTCGCCGCGTTCCGCAAGATCGCGGATCCGCCAGACCGTGTCGATGTCCGCGCTCCGGTATGCCTGCTCGCGAAGCTGCCGGGTCAGCGTATCGAGTCCGTTTTCCTGCGGCCGGTCCTCGGATTCATAAGTGAAGCGCAGGAAGAGGTTGCCCGGCGCCGGCTCCTCGATGCGGATGGTCAGACTGCTGGCGGGGTATTCGGCAGCTGCCTCGATTTCGGTGACACAAAGGCTGTCGGCAGTCAGCCGCACACGGTCGCGCACGGTGAAGCTGCCGAAATCCAGCCTGCGCGCGAACTGCATGAGGCCGGCCTGGTCGGTGCGCTCGTCGATCGTCGCGCCGGCCAGGCCGAGCACGAACTCGGTCGGACGTTCAGCGCGACGCACGAGGCCACGCCACAGTTGTGCTCGCGAAACCTCGGTCAGCAGCGGCTGCAGCGGATCGTTGATCTGGACCAGGTGCTCGAAGCGCATCGGCAGCGGCCGCGCGCGGCGGGCTCAGTGCCCGCCCGGCCGCCCGAAGGGCACCGACCCCCTTGGAGGGCAGCGAACGCAGTGAGCGTGGGGGCCGGCAATCATCCGCTGGCCGACACCGCGCGCGCTTCCTGCCAGGCCTGCCAGCCGGAGGCTCGCAGGCCGCAGCCTGGGCACAGGCCGCAGCCACGGCCCCACTCGAACAGCTTGCTGCGATCGCCGAGGTAGCAGCTGTGCGTTTCCTCGCGGATCAGCTGTACCAGCGGGTCGCCGCCAAGTTCGAACGCCAGCTGCCACGTGGCCGCCTTGTCCATCCACATCAACGGTGTTTCGATCGTCACCGGGTATTCCATGCCCAGCGACAGCGCAACCTGCAGTGCCTTGAGCGTGTCGTCGCGGCCGTCGGGGTACGCCGAGTAATCCGTCTCGCACATGCCGCCGACCAGCACCTGAATCTCGCGCCGGTAGGCGAGCGCCGCGGCATAGGTGAAGAACATCAGGTTGCGGCCCGGCACGAAGGCGTCCGGCAGGCCCTTGGCCGTCATTCGGGCTTGCGCCTCCGGGCTCAGCGCGGTTTCGGCCAGCTGTCCCAGCTCGCCCATGTCGACGCGGTGATCGGCGCCGAGCCTCGCCTCCCAGCGCGGAAATCGTTCGCGCAGCGCAGCGATGAATCCGGGTCGCGCGTCCACCTCCGCCCGGCGCCGCTGTGCATAGTCGAAGCCGATCGTCTCGACGCGCTCGAAACGCGCCAAGGCCCAGGCCAGGCAGGTGGCGGAATCCTGGCCTCCGGAAAAGAGCACGAGAGCGGCTTTTTGCACGGCGCAATTTTACGAGCGCCCTTCTCCCGGCGGCGTGCGTCACTGGCGACGCCGGAGCGTCTGCCGCGCAGCTAAGCGCCGTGACCCGCGGGCGACCGCTCGGGCGCGGCGCGCTGCGGAGCGGGGACTAACGCCCCATCAGTCGATCGGACTACCGGATATCGGTGTCGCGTCCGTCATCAACCCCATTCGCGCTCGGCCGCCGTTATTAGCGCAAGCCGACGCGAATCTACGAGGAACCCGCCGATGTTGACCCGAACCCTGCTGGCTGTCACGGCATTGATCTTCGGCGCCGCCGTGCGTGCGCACGTGCCGCTGGTCGAAATGACGATCACCGACCGCATCACGGGCGAGGTGTTGCCCGTGCACTCCGCGCGTGGCGAGCGGTGGATCGCCGGCACGCCGGGCAATCGATACTCGATCACCCTCCACAACCGAAGTCGGGCCCGCGTGCTCGCGGTGCTCTCGGTCGACGGCGTCAACGCCATTTCGGGCGAGACCGCCGCGTGGGACCAGGCCGGCTACGTTCTCGGGCCGGGCGAGCGCGCCGAGATCCGCGGCTGGCGCAAGAACACGCAGCGCGTCGCCGCGTTCGAGTTCACTGCCGTGGCCGATTCCTACGCCGCGCTGACCGGTCGGCCCGAGCATGTCGGCGTCATCGGTGTAGCGCTGTTCCGCGAAGCGCCGCCGCGCGTGTCGTCGCAGACAGCACCGATGGAAGCGCGTGACCGGGCGGAGGCGGCGGCACCGTCGGCCGAAGCGGCCGGACGCGCGGACGGCAGCGCGCGTTCCGCCAGCAAGCTGGGCACCGGGCACGGCCGCAGCGAAACGTCGGTGGTGCAGTTCACCGGCTTCGAGCGCGCCCAGTCGAATCCCGACCGGGTGCTGGCGATCCGCTACGACAGCCGCGCCAATCTGGTGGCGATGGGGATCATCGCGTCGCCACCGCCGTGGCAACCGGACCCGTTTCCCGGCGCGCTCGGCTTCGTTCCCGATCCGCCGCGACCCTGACGCCTTGACCGCGCTGCCGCCGCCAGGTGCCGTTGTCGCAGCGCCGATAATCCGGCGCGTGCCGAACGAGCCCGCGCAGGAACGTTCCCCGGCGTCGCCGAGCGACGAGGCGCTGCTCGCCGATTTCGCCGGCGGTGATGCCGGGGCTTTCGCGGCTCTGTATTCGCGACACGAGCGGCCTGTGTTCCGTTTCCTGCGCCGTTCGCTGGGCAACGAAGCGGCGGCACAGGACCTGATGCAGGAGGTATGGCTGGCCGTGATCCGCCACGCGGCGACGTTCGAGCCGCGTGCCCGCTTCACGACCTGGCTCTATGGCATCGCCCGCAACCGGCTGATCGACCACTGGCGTGCGCGGCGCAACGCCGTCTCGCTCGACCAGGAGGCCGCCAACGACGCCGGCGTCGCGAGCGCGCCGATCGATTGCCTTGCCGCGGGCGAAGATTGCGAACCCGAGGTGCAGGCACTGTCGCGCGAGCAGGCGGCGGCGTTTGTCGCGGCGGTCGAGCAGTTGCCGGCGCTGCAGCGCGAGGCCTTCCTGCTGCACGCCGAAGGCGGGCTGACGGTGGAGGACGTCGCGCAACTGACCGGGGTCGGTCGCGAAACGGCAAAGAGCCGGTTGCGTTATGCAATGACCCGCCTGCGGGCCGCGATGCAGCCATGGCGATGAACCGCGAAACATCGACGGGCCGAACGGACGAGGAATGCCGATGACCGAACCCGACGATCGACGCGTGCTGCAGTCCTATCGGGCGGCGAGCGCCGCGCTCGACGAGGCGCCGGCCGAGGACACGCGCGCGGCGATTCTCGCCGCAGCGGCGCGCGCGACGTCAGC
>JAHEDN010000365.1 GCA_024641225.1 Burkholderiales bacterium
CCTCGCATGGCGCGGCTGGCGTCTTGGGCGCCAGTCACACGGCCAGGCAAAGCGTAAGCAAAAAAGCGTACGCAGCGCTACTGGCCTCGCAGGTGAATATTCAGGACGCGCTCGCTGCGGCGCAGCATCGGCCACTTGGGCCGCGGCCGCTCATCCATGGCGCGAAGTCCGCGAGGTTTTCCCTGAGAGTAGAGATCGAGAGCGGAAAGTTGGGGGCCGGTCACTCCTGGCGTCAGTTGCTCCTTCAAGTGCGATTCGTACTGACCTGAGACCGGCCACGCGGCGGAGCCTTTGCCTGCGCAGCTACCATTCGGGCGGGCGCCACGACAGTTCGTGGTGTCGACCAAACCGGAGCACTCACCCATGGGCCACCGCCTCTCGCAGATCGCCACCCGCACCGGCGACGACGGCACCACCGGGCTCGGCGACGGGAGCCGAACCGCCAAGGACAGCCTGCGGGTGGTGGCGATGGGCGACGTCGACGAGCTGAACTCGGCGATCGGCGTGCTGCTCGCCGAAACACTGCCCGACGATGTGCGCGCCGATCTCGTCGACATCCAGCACGACCTGTTCGACCTCGGCGGCGAACTGTGCATCCCCGGCTACACGATGCTCAAGGATGCGCAGGTGGCGCGGCTCGACGCGCGGCTGGCGCACTACAACGCAAACCTGCCGCGGCTGGCGGAGTTCATCCTGCCCGGTGGCAGCCGCACTGCGGCGCTGGCGCACGTGTGCCGCGCCACCTGCCGGCGCGCCGAACGCGCCATCGTCACGCTTGGCAAGGCCGAGGCGATCAATGCCGCGCCGCGCCAGTACGTCAACCGCCTCTCCGACCTGATGTTCGTGCTGGCGCGGGTGCTGAACCGCGCCGCCGGCGGCGGCGACGTTCAGTGGCAGCAGCGCAAGAACCAGTAGGTCGTCAGGCGCGGCGCAGTAGCGAAAGCCGCTGCGCAACACCGAGCGCGAGTGCGGTGCCGACCAGAACGATGACGCCGCCGACGACGAGGCGCAGCGTCAGCGGTTCCCCGAGGAACACCGTCCCCCAGAGCGTCGCGAAAAGCGGGATCAGGTAGGTGACGTTCGCGGCGCGCATCGCGCCGACGTTGCGAATCAGTCGGAAGTACAAGAGGTAGCCGGTGGCCGTGCACAGCACGCCCAGCACGACGGCCGCACCCCACACCGGAGCCGCCGGCGTCTCTGCGGGCCAGGTGACCAGCGCGGCCGGCGCCAGCAGCACTGCGGCGACGAGCTGGCTGCCGGTGGCGGTGGCGAACGGCGGCACGTCGGCCAGAATTCGACGGGCCACGTGCGCCGACAGCGCGTAGAAGAACATGCCGAGCAGCGCGGCGAAGATCGCCAGTGTGTCGCCCCACAGCGCGCCGGACGGATCGATCTCGATGCGGTTGCCGACCAGCACAACGACCCCGACCGCGCCGACGGCGAGTCCGAGCCACTGCGTGGCGCGCACCTGCTCGCGCAGGAAGACGGCGGCGATCAGCGCGGTCCACATCGGCACCGTCGCGTTGAGCACAGAGGCGAAGGCGGCGGTCAGCGTCAGCATCGCGTAGGTGACGAGCACGAACGGCACGGCGGAGTTCACCACCCCGATCACCGCGATCCGACGGCCGTGCCGGCGCAGCGCGCCGAGGTCGCCGCGCAGCGCCAGCAGCGGCAGCAGGAACAGGCCGCCGACCAGCATCCGCACCTCGACCAGCGCCACCGCCCCGAAGGCCGGTGCGGCGATGCGCATGAACAGGAAGCTCGAGCCCCAGATCGCGGCGAGCAGCACGAGATCTACGGCATCGCGCGACCTCATCGGGCGTGCTCTAGGGCAAGCAGCTTCGCCTTGCGGTCGAGTCCACCCGCGTATCCGGTCAGCGATCCGTCGCGTCCGATGACGCGATGGCACGGCACCACGATGCCGATCGGGTTGGCGCCGATGGCGGCGCCAACCGCTCGCACGGCGCTCGGTTTGCGGATTGCTGCGGCGATCGTGCCGTAAGTGGAGGTTGCGCCGAACGGCACCGCCAGCAGTGCGCGCCACACGGCTTTCTGGAACGGCGTGCCGTGCGGATCGAGCGGCAGGTCGAACGCCTTGCGTCGTCCTTCGAAGTACTCGGCCAGTTGCGTGCGTGCCTTGGCCAGCACCGGCGAGTCGTCGGCGCGCTGCCAGTCCGGCTGTCGCGGGCGGTCGTGCTTCTGGCCGGGGAAATGCACGCCGGTCAACGAACCATTCTCCGCAGTCAGCATCAGCTTGCCGAGCGGACTCGTCATCTCCGCATACAGGGTCGTCATGATTTCTCCAGGGAAGACCACAGGTGCATCACCGCGTAGGCGCGCCACGGCCGCCAGGGCTCGGCGATGCGTGCGATCGCGGTGGCACGGCGCTCGCGCAGCGCGCGCATGACGCCGATGTCCGCGGCCGGGAACGCGTCGGGCCAGTGCAGCGCGCGCATGGCGATCGCCTGCACGGTCCACTCGCCGATGCCGGGCAGCGCACGCAATTTCTCGATCGTGCGCTCGACATCGACATTGGGTGTCAGGACGATCCGGCCGGCGACCACTTCGCGCGCGAGCACCACGATGGCGCGCGCGCGCGAGGCGATGATGCCGAGCGCCGCGATCTCTGCCGGCATGCATTCGGCAAGCCGCAGCGCGTCCGGAAAAAGCCGCGTCACGGCGGGGAACGGCGTTTCTATGGGCATGCCGAAGCGCTCGACCAGCCGTCGTGCAAGCGTGCGCGCCGCCTTCACGCTGACCTGCTGGCCGAGGATCGTCCGCACCGCGGTCTCGAAGCCGTCGAATGCGCCGGGCAGGCGCAGTCCGGGCCGCGCAGCGGCCAGTTGGCCAAGGCCGGCGGCGACCGCGTCGGGCTGGCAGTCCAGATCGAAGGCGTGCTTGCAGGCGGCCAGCACGCGCGGCAGCGCCGGCGCGAGTCGCGCATCGACGCGCGCCTCGATCCCCGCCCGAGTTGCCGGACGCAGCTCGATCCATCCCGCCAGCGGCTTGCCGTCGGCGCCAGTGACGGCGATCGATCGGCGCAGGCGCCGGCCTTCGATCTGTTCGACGCCGTCGACGGCGCGGGCGGAGAAGAAGGCGAGCAGCCGCGCGTGGTCGAAAGGCGCGCGCGTGGCGAGCCGGAAGCGATGGAAGTCGACCGACGACGTACTCGGCGCCATGCGCCGCAGCGCCGTCGGCTGCAGCCGGTAACGTGCAGCGAACAGCGTGTTGAAGCGGCGCACGCTGCCGAAACCGGCGGCCAGCGCAACTTCCGTCACGGGCATCTGCGTGTCGGTCAGCAGCCGCTTGGCGAGCAGCAGCCTCGCGGTCTGCGCGTAGGCCACCGGCGTGACGCCGTACTCGGCCTCAAAGACTCTCCGCAGGTGCCGGTCGGTCACGCCGAGGCGGCGCGCCACCGCATCGAGCCCGCCGTCGCTGGCCAGCCCATCGTCGATCAGGCTCGCCGCGGCCCGCGCCAGCTGCCTCGACGCATCGACCAGCGCCAGGCCCGGCGCGAGCTCCGGGCGGCACAGAAGGCACGGCCGAAAGCCTGCGCCTTCGGCGGCCGCCGCGCTGGCGAAGTAGCGCTGGTTCTCGCGCCACGCCGGCCGCGCGCCGCACAC
>JAHEDN010000366.1 GCA_024641225.1 Burkholderiales bacterium
CGCCGATGCCCGCGATCATGGTGCAGGGCCGCTGCGACGACGTGCTCAGCATCGCCGGCGCGCACGGAAGGGCGGTCAAGCTGATGCCGCTTGCGCTGGCGACCGTGCTCGAGGACGAGGCGCTGGTCAATGACTTCCAGTTGCTGCAGACCGGCCAGCGCCGGCTGAAGCTGCGCCTTGGCCGCGCCGACCGAGGCCGTGGCGGCACGGCTTGCGCGGCGTTGCGCGCCTACCTGAAGCGGCTCGATCTCGCCGGCGTTCGCGTCGATATCGATAGCGACCCTCCGCGCCGTGAGCCCGCCAGCGGCAAGCTGCGGCGGGTGGTCAGCGCAGTGCGCTGCGGGGCAACGACCTGAGCCGGGGCGGGACAGGCTGCGGCACAATGTGCGGCGCCTGATGCCCGAGGGCTGGATGCGAAACACGTCGACGATTCTCACTGCGCTGGCCAGCGTGCTGCTGGCCGGTTGCACCGAGGCCGGCTACTACAACCAGGCGGCGCAGGGACACTTTGCGCTGATGGCCGCCGCGCGGCCGGTTGCCGAGTGGCTCGGCGACCCGGCCACGCCGGAGCCGCTTCGCGAGCGGCTGCTGAGTGCGAAGGAAATCCGTCGATTCGCCGCCGATGCGCTCGGATTGCCGGATAACGACAGCTACACCGCCTATGCCGACCTGAAACGCCCAGCGGCGGTATGGAACGTCTTCGCCACGCCGGAACTGTCGCTCGAACTGAAGACCTGGTGCTACCCGGTGTTCGGCTGCGCCGGCTACCGCGGCTACTTCGACCGCGCTGCCGCGGACTCGATGGCCGCCGAGTTGAGCAATGCCGGGTACGACGTCAACGTGAGCCCTGTACCCGCCTACTCGACGCTCGGCTGGTTCAGCGACCCGCTGCTGAATACGTTCATCTTCGCGTCCGACGCCGAACTGGCGCGACTGATCTTCCACGAACTGTCGCACCAGGTCGTCTACGCGCGGGACGACACGGTGTTCAACGAGAGCTTCGCCACGGCCGTGGAGCGCGAGGGCGTGCGCCGCTGGCTCGCCGCGCACGGCGACGATCGCCAGCGCGCGGCATGGGCGGCATTCTCGCAGCGGCGCGAAGAGTTCCTGGGCCTGCTGCTGGCACACCGGAACCGGCTGGCCGACGTCTTTCGTTCGGGTGCGTCCGACGAGGAGAAGCGGGCGGCCAAGGCCGCCGTTTTCGACGACCTGCAGCGCGAATACCGCCGGCTTCGGCAGGAGCGCTGGAACGGCTTTGCCGGCTACGACCGCTTTTTCGAGCGCAGGCTGACGAGTGCGCACCTGGCCGCGGTTGGCGCCTACAACGACCTGGTCCCGGCGTTCGAGGCGCTGCTGGCCGAAAGCGGCGGCGACCTGCCGTCTTTCTACGACCGCGTGCGCCAGTTGGGAGCCATGGACAAGCCGACCCGAACCGCCGCGCTGCGCCGGCTTGCGCCGAAGCTGGCGCGGGCCCGGTAGCGGCTACGGCCTGCAGGGCCCGGCGTCGCGCTGCTGCAAGGCGGCGGGCCTCGCCGGGGCGGGGTCCCTAGGGAAGACCCGAGGCGCCCGCCTATGACCCAGAACAGCATCGCCGCAAGGGCCACGGATATGATCTTCGCCGTGCCGCATGTCTTGCACGGCAGGGGTCCAGCAAACGAGGCGCAGTAGCGCCCGCCACGACAAAGGAGACAGTGATGGGAGCCGTCGACCGCTTCTGGCTTAAGAATTATCCGAAGGGTGTGCCCGCTGACGTCGACGTCAGCCAGTACGAGTCGCTCGTGCAGCTGCTCGATGAGGCGTTCAAGAAGTACGGCAGCCTGCCCGCCTACAGCTGCATGGGCGCGACGATGACGTACAAGCAGCTCGACGAGAATTCCGCCGCGATCGCGGCCTGGCTGCAGTCCAAGGGCCTGGGCAAGGGCAAGCGGGTGGCGATCATGATGCCCAACATCCTGCAGTATCCGGTGGTGATGTGCGGCGTGCTGCGCGCCGGCGCGACGGTGGTCAACGTCAACCCGCTGTACACGCCGCGCGAACTCGAGCACCAGTTGAAGGACTCGGGTTCCGATGCGATCTTCATTCTCGAGAACTTCGCCACCACGCTGCAGCAGATCCAGGACAAGGTGCCGACGAAGCTGGTGATCGTCTGCACCATGGGCGACCTGCTCGGCTTTGCCAAGGGACTGATCGTCAACTTCGTCGTGCGCAACGTGAAGAAGATGGTGCCGGCCTACTCGTTGCCGAACGCCATCAAGTTCCTCGACGTGATGGCCGACGGGCTGAAGATGCACCTGAAGCCGGTGCAGGTCGGCCACGACGACGTCGCCTTCCTGCAGTACACCGGCGGCACGACCGGCGTCAGCAAGGGCGCCACGCTGGTGCACCGGAACATCATCGCCAACATGCTGCAGTCGGAGGCCTGGTACCAGCCCGCGCTGTCGAAGCTCAAGCCGGGCGAGGCGCCGGTGACGATCACCGCGCTGCCGCTGTATCACATCTTCGCCCTGACGGTGTGCGCGATGATGTCGATGCGCATCGGCGGCCAGTGCGTGCTGATCCCGAACCCGCGCGACATCCCCGGCTTCGTCAAGGAACTGCAGAAGCACACGTTCCACGTCTTCCCGGCGGTCAATACGCTGTTCAACGCGCTGCTGAACAACGAGGACTTCAAGAAGCTCAACTTCTCGCGCCTGATCCTCTCGGCCGGCGGCGGCATGGCGGTGCAGGAGGCTGTGGCGAAACGCTGGCTGGAAGCCACGCGTTGCCCGATAGCCGAGGGCTACGGGCTGTCGGAAACCTCGCCGGTGGCGACCGCCAACCGTACCGACACCGACAAGTTCACCGGCACCATCGGCCTGCCGGTTCCGTCGACCGAGATCGCCATCCTCGACGACGACGGCAAGCACCTTCCGGTCGGCTCCACCGGCGAAATCGCCATCCGCGGTCCGCAGGTGATGGCCGGGTACTGGCAGCGCCCGGACGAAACGGCCAAGGTGATGACGCCCGACGGTTTCTTCCGCACCGGCGACATCGGTGTGATGGACGCGGAGGGGTATACGAAGATCGTCGACCGCAAGAAGGACATGATCCTCGTCTCCGGCTTCAACGTGTATCCGAACGAGGTCGAAGGCGTCGTCGCCGCCCATGAGGGCGTGCTCGAATGCGCGGCGGTTGGCGTTCCCGACGAGAACTCGGGCGAGGCGGTGAAGCTCTTCGTGGTCAAGAAGGATCAGGCGCTTACCGAACGCGACGTGATGGATCATTGCAAGGAGCACCTGACCGGCTACAAGAAACCGAAATACGTCGAATTCCGCTCCGACCTGCCGAAAACCAACGTCGGCAAGATCCTGCGCCGCGAACTGCGCGATTCGACGGTCAAGAAAGGCGCGTAGCATTCGCCACTCGACACGGCGCCGCCCATTCGGGCGGCGTTCTTTTTTGCGCTCGGCGCGTCGCCTGGCGTAGCCTGTCGCCCGTGCCGGCATCGCCCACGAACCCTGGAGAAATCAAGATGAAGCGCAAGGACACCGGCAAGCCGGCGCGCAGCAGCGCGCCCCGGCCCCGCCCCGGCGGCGATTACGCCGACCCGTACCAGAAGGCGCGCCGGCCGAGCCCGCCG
>JAHEDN010000367.1 GCA_024641225.1 Burkholderiales bacterium
ACGAGCTGCGACAGTTTCAGCGGCAGGGGGAAACGAGGATCACATTGGCGGACCATTGTCGCAAATCGCCGCCCTGCTCGGGAGGCACTGCAGAGGCTGACGCGTGCGTGAGCCTGACGCTGCGCTTCAAGCTGATTGGGACGACGCGGCGCTTGCACGACGCCCTTAACCGCCTTCGGCCTTCCGATCCGCCATGAGGCCGCGCAGGTACCGCGGCCGCTCGCGACGCCCGTGGTCTCCGTAACGTCGTAGCCGCCCTGCGCCGACGGAAAGCGCTGCCTGTCGTACCGCCAATGGCGAGTAAGGCAATCACCACCGACGTGGGGAACGCACCTCGACTCAGCCGGCGGGCGGCCGCGGCAGGACTTCGGCGAGCGCCGGCGCCGAACGGATGTGCAGGTCGCGCTGCGGGAACGGAATCTCGATGCCGCTTTCGTCCAGAGCGCGCCCGGCGGCGACGTAAACCTCGTGTCGCACGCGCAGTCGCTTGTCGAACGAGTCGACATACGCGCGGATCTCGAAATCGAGCGAACTGTCGCCGAAACCGATGAAGAACACCGACGGCGATGGTGTCGTCAGCACGTCGGCATTCGACCGGACCGCATTGAGCAGAATCTGCTGCACGCGGGCGATGTCGTTACCGTACGCCACCCCAATTGGCAACAGCAACCGAGTCGTCTGGTTGGCGAGGGTCCAGTTGATGACGCGCTCGGTGATGAATGCCTTGTTCGGGATGATGACCTCCTTGTTGTCGAAATCGATGACGCGGGTCGAGCGGGCGCGGATGCCGGAAACAGTGCCGGTGATGTCGCCAACCGTGACCACGTCGCCGACCCGGACCGGCCTCTCGGTCAGCACGATCAGCCCGGAGACGAAGTTGGCCACGATCTCCTGCAGGCCGAATCCCAGGCCGACGCCGAGCGCCGCGATCAGCCATTGCGCGTCACTCCAGGCGATGCCGAGGATCCTCGATACGAGCAGGACACCGGCGGCGGCGATGGCGTAACGCGCGATGACCTTGATCGCGTAGGTCGCATCCGCCTGCATGTCGAACCGCTGCAGCAGCGCGATGTCGAGCAGCGCTCCGACGTTACGCACGAGGACCCAAATGACCGCAATCGCGATTGCGGCGAGCAACAAGCTGTTGACCGTCAGTCGGCGCTCGACTGCGACGCCGTCGACGCTCTCCTGAACGGTCCACAGCGCATAGTCGCCCACCACGGCGAAGTTCGGCAGCGCGTCCTTCCAGACCCACCACAAGGCGCCGAGCAAAAGCAGCGTGACCAGGAGGTCGAGGAGCGAGCGCGTCTGCTCGCCGATGGCCGCGATATCCAGCCGCGGCGGGGGCAAATCGGCCGCTTCCCGGCCGGGCTCGTCGGCTTCAGGGACGGTGGCCCGCGCTGCCTCCTGCTGGCGCAGATGGGCGAGGTGAGCGCGCTGCAGCTGGACCCAAAGCGCCATCAGTCCATAGAGCACCACCGCTCCGAGCACGACGAAGAGGGTCATCAACATGCGACCGAAGAAATAGCCGGCCACTACGAAATAGCCGGCCGCCGCCAGAGCAGCAACGACCAGGGGCAGTGCGGCCAGTGCGTTCGCCCAGAAACCATGTAAACCCACCGCAAGGCTGCGCGGCGACTGCTTTACGAGCCCCTGCATCAAAGGGCCACAGCGCCTCAGAAGATAGGCCAGAAACGCGGCGGTCGCGACCATCGCAACGACGAAGCAGAGGCGACCGAGGCTTTCCCGATTGGCCCATGGCGCGTAGTTCAGCCCGTTGAGCGCACCGATGAACATCAGTGGCACAAAGAGAGCGCTGAAGCGGCCTAACGCGCGGCCCGCAAAGCGCATGGCCTCCGGGTCGCGGCCGAAGTGGCTGACGGCAACGTTGTCATCGAGCAGCCAGACGAACGCACCCAAAGCGAGCATCAGACGCGAAACCACCGACAGTGCCTCACCCAGCGCAAGAACGAACAGCGGTGGGTCCGGCGCCGTCTGAAGCAGCATTGCTGCGAACCAAAGCAGCAAGGGTCCCGGAAGGGCGAGCCCGGCCGCGCAGGCGAGCGCTCCCAGCGCGTGGCGGATACGGTATCGCCGCTGACCGACTGCCGTCGATGAAAGCGCTGCGAGCGCGCGCCTGAGACGCGGCCGGAAGACCAGAAGCAGTGCGACGATCAGCAACGCGAACGTCGACTGCCACCGATCGCGTGCTGCCTGCGCGCGCAGTATCCGCGCCGCCTCGCTCCAGTTGGCGGTCGACACTGTCCAACCCAGCGCCGGCCAGAGTTCGGCGAACGTCTGCGTGCTCGGCGGCGCCGGAATCCAGTAAAGGGTCTGCGTGAGCTTCGCCTTGGCGTGTTGATTGGCGAGGGCCGCTTGGCGCTCGGCTTCCTCGACCTCGCGAAGCGTGCTGATGAGCGTGTTCTGCCGCTCGCTCAGCCGGCCGAGCAGATCGCGCTGCTCGCTCAGAGCCGCCCGAACCGCCGCCTCGACCCCTGGTCGCTGCTGCAAATTGGCTGGGCCGCGAGCGTCGGCCAGGCGGCGCGCCGTCGCTTCGTCGAGATCGTCGAGTTCGCGCAGCGCGTACTCAGTGCGCAAGTTCGCATCGCTGGCGGCCATCAGTTGTTCGATCCGCGCCTTCTGCGACACGTCGAACTGCGCGCTGCGCGGCAGTTCGCGGAGCTGATTGACCAGCATGCGCGCGAACTCCTTGCCAAGCGCGTGCACCTCCGCCCGGCGCTCGAGGCGCTGCATCCTCGCCTCGATCCGGGCTCTGGTCTCGCGCAGCCCGGCGAGATCCGACGAAGCCACGGCAACGGCAGCGGTGACCGCAGCATCCTGCGCCGCAAGTTCGGCGTTTTCCGCCTTGAGCGCGCCGATCACGTCGGGCTGCTGAGCGCGGCTCTCTCCGCTGGCCATGGCCAGGGTCAGGACGACGCCCGTCACCAGACAGACCAATCGATCAAGCAGCTTTCGTCGCCAAGCGCCGGCGACAACAGGCAGGCGTGCCTTCGAGAAGCTCAACGACGTGTCGAGCCAAAGTAAGGATTCGACGCGACTCATCATGCCCTTTGCAGGTTGCACCCGTCGTCATCCTGCCGGCCAGGCGGCAGGCGACGGACCAGCTTGTGCGACACCTCTCCGCCGAGAGGAGCCACCCGAAACCATCACCACTTACCGCCAGCGTGGAGCGCGACGCACGTACTACGCTGCCGGTAGTGCCGTCGCCTGAACGCCTGAATCCGAGAGCGACGGTTGCCGCGCCGAGACGCTTGGCGCGATGGCCACGTTAGCGACAGGCCAAACAACCTTGTATCGCCGAGATGTCGCAGAGATCGATCTTAACCGTAACTTCCGCCGTCACGAGACCGTCGACGATGACGTTGTTGTTCGGTGCTTTCCTCTGGCGAGGGCGATGCGCGTTGCCGCGCCGACAGCAGCGCGCCTGCTCCTCGACGCACGCACGGCGCCTCGTCGTCATCGATGTTCCTGCATCGCCGCCGGCCCCGACTGCCCCCGGTGCCTTTCCATTGCCCGGACAGTCCCTCAGGCGATTAGATGGAGGCGCCCTCAGAGTTTCCGCGATCCTCAGAAGCCGTAAAGTCGCTGCGGGTTG
>JAHEDN010000368.1 GCA_024641225.1 Burkholderiales bacterium
TGCTGCCGCGCTCGGCACGCGCGCACGACGCGGTCACCGGCGGCCAGTCCAGCGTCGGCCTGCGCTGCCCGGCGCACCCGTGGGCCCGCGCCCTGCTCGCCGCGTTTGCGCAGCTGCGCGGCGATCCGGCCGCCGCGCTGGCGGCGCCGAGCGCCAACAGCTTCGGGCGCATCAGCCCGACCAGCGCCGCGCACGTGCATGGCGATCTCGGCGAGAAACCGGCCGGCCGCGTCGACCTGATCCTCGATGGCGGGCCGTGCCCGGTCGGCATCGAATCGACGATCGTCGACCTGTCGGGAGCGGCGCCGCGGCTGCTGCGCCATGGCGCGGTGACACGCCGGCAGATCGAGCAGACGATCGGCTGCGCGGTGTCCGACCCGGGTTCCGATGCGCCGCGCGCCTCGGGCGGCCTGAAGAGCCACTACGCGCCGCGGGCGCCGCTGGAGCTGCTGCCGGCCACGCAACTGCCGGCGCGCATCAACGAACTGCGTGGTACGCGGCTGGCGGTGCTGGCACCGGCCGCGGCGCTGCTCGACCGGCCGGCGCATGTCGTGCTGCGGCTGCTGGCACCGGCCAGTGCAGCGGACTACGCGCGGCGGCTCTATGCGCTGCTGCACCAGCTCGACGAATCCGGCGCGGCAAGGATTCTCGTTGCCGCGCCGCCAACCGGCGAGGACTGGGAGGCGGTCCATGACCGTCTGGGTCGTGCCGCGGCGGCAACAGAGCCTGACGACGGCACCTGACCGCCGGGGCCTCCGCGTATCATCGTCTGTGGCATCGGGCGCCACGCCCTTGCGCGTTCAAATCCGGAGGAGAGACATGTTCGAGTTCTTGCGGGCGCGTCGGCGCGCTCTCGTGGTGGCTGCCGCGTCGTCGGTGGCCGTCTTCTTGGTTTCATGCAGCGGCGATAACGGCGACAAGCCGGCGCTGTTCAGCACGGCGGCGGTGGTCGGCGCAAGTGGCGCCGATACGGGCAATCGCTGCGGCGTTGCCGCTGATCCCCTATGCTTTCCGGCGCCGCCCTACGCCGGTACGAGCACGGCGGCCAATGGGAAGCTCTATCCGGAGCTCGTGGCGGCGAAGTACGGCGCGAAAGCCATTGCCTCTTCGGCGGGCGGCACGAACTACGCGATCGGTGGTGCGCGCACCGGGGCCATTCCGGGCGACACGACTCCAGCGACTATCGCGAACATGCAGGTCCAGCTCGAGCAGTATCTGAACCGCGTGAGCTATCGGATCGACGGGCAGACGCTGGTGATCGTCGACGGCACGACGTTCGGCAACAACATCCGTCGCGCTCTGGAGTTGCTTCCCGCGATTCCGCCAGCGGGGCAGCCCGCTTTCATCACCGGAGTGGTCTCGCAGGCCGCTGCCGATATCTACTCGCTGGTTCTCAGGGCGTACTCCGCAGGTGCGCGTCACATTGTGCTGACCAATGCAACGGATCTTGGCCTGCACCCCGCGGTCCGCGCTGGCGGACCGGTCGCGATTGGCACGGCGACGGCTATGTCGGCCGGATTCAACGGCGCGCTGGCAGCGCAGGTCATCCCGCAGTTGCGTGCGACCTTGTCTGGACTGAATTTGTACATCGTGGATGCCGGAAAGCTCTCGCAGGAAATTGTTGCCAATCCCGTCGCATTCGGGCTGTCCAACGCAACTGCGCCGTGCTATCCGCTGTTCAGCGCGCCGACAGCGCCGGTCTGCGCGACGCCGCAGCTATACATGTGGTGGGACGAGCTGCATCCGAGCGCGGCCGTGCATGAGATTTTCGCCCAGCGCGCGATCGCTGCGATCGGCATCTGACGATCTCCGAACTCAGATCGGCAACGGCGCCTTCGGGCGCCGTTCCTTTTTTGCGGGGGCGAGGAACAGGCCAAGACGAAGTCCCGCCTTCGAAGCTGCGGCATACTCGCCGCATGGCCTGGGTCGACCGCATTCCCCTCTGGATCCTCGTCGCCGTTTCGCTGACGCTCGGTCTGGCGCCGTTCGTGCCGGAGCCCCATGTGTGGGAGAAGCTCAAGATGCTCGCCGCCGGCACGCTGTCACGGCCGATCGATATCTTCGATCTCGTCTATCACGCTGCGCCGTGGGTGCTGTTGGCGATGAAGCTGGTTCGAATGGCGCAGCGGCGCGGCGCCTGAGCCGCCTTCACGCAGCGCAGCAACCCGCCTGCCCGAACACGGCATCGCCGCCTGAAGCGATTGACCCTGCGGCAATCTGCGCCTAGCTTGCGCAGGCATCGGACGGGACCTACGACGGGGCGTACCTGAGCATCGATCGACGCTCAGGGTGCGCACGGCCGACGCATTTCGGAGCCACTGCCAACCTGCCTGTCTGGCCAGCCGGCTCCTCGCGGTTCACTCAACCCTAATGGGAGAATACCTATGGCAACTTTCGTCGCTCTCGGCAACTTCACCGAGCAAGGCATCCGCAACGTCAAGGACACGGTCAAGCGGGCCGACATGGTCAAGGAAGCGGCACAGAAGGCCGGCGTCACGATGAAGGAAATCCTGTGGACGCTCGGCAGCTATGACATGGTCGTGACTTTCGAGGCGCCCGACGATGCCGCCATGACCGCCTTTGCGCTCGCCGTCGGCGCGGGCGGCAACGTGCGTACGCAGACCCTGCGCGCCTTCAATCGCAGCGAGATGAGCGCCATCCTGGCCAAGATGGGCTGATTGGCGCTTCGGGGGCACCGCGCTGATGCGTTGAGTCCCCACGGCGGAGCGGCAGCGCCGCAGCCGTCCCGGTCATAATCGACAGGCACGGGGCCAGCCTGTGCGTCGGCGCGGCCGACCGCAGCCGGCCGCGGCCGGCGGGACTGGTGCGCGTGGCCGTTTCGACCGGAGACGTCGTTGGACCTGAATTTCACTGCGCAAGAACAGGACTTCGCGGCGGAGGTGCGCGCGTTCGTGCAACGCGCGCTGCCCGACGACATCCGCGCCTCGGTGCTCGGTGGCGAGCACGTCGTTGCCGAGCACCTCTCGCGCTGGCAGAAGATCATCTACGCGCAGGGCTGGGGTGCGCCGACCTGGCCGCGCGAGTGGGGCGGCCCGGGCTGGGACCCGATCCGCCAGCACCTGTTCGACGAGGAGTGCATGGTCGCCGGCGCACCGCGGCTGCTGCCCTTCGGCCTGCGCATGGTCGGTCCGGTGCTGATGAAGTTCGGCACGCCCGAGCAGCAGCACCGTTTCCTGCCGCGCATCCCGTCGGCGGAGGACTGGTGGTGCCAGGGCTACTCGGAGCCTGGCGCGGGCAGTGACCTGGCAGCGCTGTCGACGCGCGCCGTTCTGAAGGGCGACCGCTACATCGTCAGCGGACAGAAGACGTGGACCACGCTGGCGCAGCATGCCGACTGGATGTTCTGCCTCGTGCGCACCGACACCGAGGCCAAGAAGCAGGAAGGCATCAGCTTCCTGCTCGTCGACATGAAGTCGAAAGGCGTGACGGTGCGACCGATCATCCTGCTCGACGGCTCGGACGAAGTGAACGAGGTGTTCCTCGACGACGTCGAGGTACCCGTCGAGCAGCGCGTCGGCGAAGAGAACCAGGGCTGGACCATCGCCAAGTATCTGCTCGAGCACGAGCGCACCGGCATCGCCAATGTCGGCATCAA
>JAHEDN010000369.1 GCA_024641225.1 Burkholderiales bacterium
GCGTCCAAGCGGCAGGCGCAGCCTGTGTCAACAACGGCTCGCCGTCGTGCCCCTGGCGTCCGCACCCCGGCGCTATGCAGGGCTATCTGGCGGTGAGACGATGCGCGCCCGACCCTCTGTCTGTGAGGTACCCCACATGCGTCCCCGCTCGATCTTTGCCACGCTGGGCACTCTCCTGCTCCTCTCGACACCTGCCACGGGCCAGGACGCCAAGCTCGTCGAGCGCGGCGCGTACCTGATGAACAGCATCGTCGCGTGCGGCAACTGCCACGTGCGGCGCGACAAGGACTGGCGACCGCTGCCCGCTCTGGGCCTGTCCGGCGGCATGCTCTTCGACGAAGAGCCGTTCAAGGCGTACGCGCGGAATATCACGCCCGACCGGGAAACCGGCATCGGCAAGTGGACCGACGCGCAGCTCATCCGCGCAATCCGCGAAGGCATCCGGCCCGACGGCACGGTGATCGGCCCGCCGATGCCGATCGCGTTCTATCGCGGCATGTCCGATGCCGACGCGCAGGCGCTGGTCGCCTACCTGCGGGCGCAGCCGCCGGTGAAGAACGTCGTGCCCAAGTCGGAGTACCGCATGCAGTTGCCGCCCGCATACGGGCCGCCGATCAAGGAGAAGATCGTCGCTCCGCCGCGAACCGACCTCATCGCGTACGGCGCGTATCTCGCGGGACCGCTTGGACATTGCATTGATTGCCACACCCCTTGGGTGCAGGGCATCCCCGACTTGAAGCGGGTGGGATCGGGCGGCAACGCGCTGAAGGGGCCCTGGGGCGTGACGGTCTCGCGCAACCTCACGCCGCACGAATCCGGGCTGAAGGGCTGGAGCGACGCCGAGATCGCTCGCGCAATCCGCGAAGGCAAAAGCCGCAACGGGTCCGCGCTCCGGCCGCCGATGGCGTTCGACTGGTACAAGAACATCAACGACGAGGACATGAAGGCGCTGCTCGCCTACCTGCGCTCGCTCAAGCCGCTGCCGCTCGGCGGCGAGCCTGCTGCTGCGAAGAAGTAGCCGAATCGATCAACCGGCGTGGCACAGGCGCGCGAGGTCGAGCGCTGGCGCGAGTAACAGCCGGTCGATTGACCGAGGAACCCGCCGACTACGCGGTGAGTTCACGTTCGTGCCGTAGCGGCGCATTGACCACCTTGCGGCCGCTCGCGCCCGGCTGAAGGCGCAGGTTTTCCTTGACGATGTGCATGGCGATCAGGTCGTAGGCGATGAAGCCCACGAGATCGCCCGCCGGGAACTGGCCTTCGAGAAGCTTGTCGCGCAGCGCGTTGCCGCGCGCCAGCAGGCCACGATGTGCTTCCCTTGTCTTCCGCGACAGCGGCGTGTTGTGTCCGTTCGTGATCTCGTCCTCCACCTTGAGGTGCTGACCGATCTCCGTGATCAGAACCTCCAGCATCAGTTCGACATCCTCGCGCGGCCGTTGCTGCATCACCGCCGTGATCAGTTCGTTGCCGAGTGACAGCAGCCGCTGATGCTGGCGGTCGATCACCTCGTGGCCGACCTCGAACGACGGGCGCCACCCCACCTGCAGCATTTCGCCGCCGTGGGCGCTGTTGCGCTCGGCTGATTCCGCAACCGGCGCCACCTCCGGTGCGGGTTGATTGGCACGGTAGGTGTGCCGCATCGTGAGCACGAGGGCCCCGGCGGACAGCAGCAGCATGCCGCTGACCAGTGCGACGGCGTTCTGCAGCATGCCCGCCGTCGCGAAGCCGGCCACGATGTAGACGTAGGGCATCGTCTCGTAAAGCCACTTTGGCTTGTGTCCGGTGAGCGACATGGGCCTTTCTCCAGGAACCGAGGCAGTTTTCGCACGAGCAAGGCGCCGGGGAGCCTGCCAAAGACCGGGACGCCCGGTCGCACGATCGAGGGAGTTTGAGATGAAGCGCTGTCCGCAAGAATCATCCGGACGACCTACGGACGACAACGATCGGCGGCTTGCCGGGCAGCGCGCCTCCCCTGTCGAGCCTTCGTTGGCAGCGCCATCCTCGGAAGTGTCGAGCTTTCTTACACCCGGCGCGTCACCTCCGTGTCTGCCCTCATGTTCTTCAACGAGTTAAGACAACTGGCGTGGTTATTGCTTACGACCCCCATGCGAGTGTTTTGTTCGGTTGACGGGCAGAGGCGGTTGCGGACGACCCCGTGGAGGTGAACGTGCTGAGAAGCGATGATGGGCTCGGACGCGCAGGCGCCGATGCGTCGATCTGGTTGCGAGGGACCGAAGGACTCGAAGTCGCGGGAGCGGACAGGAATGCCTGGGACGCGGCAGTGGCTTCGTTCAATAAGGCTCTACGCAGCGGCCGCGAGAGGCCGGCGCGTCCGGCGGTGGCCGGCGACGTTGACCCGCGGACCGCGCCTCCTCCTGCCAGCTCGACGATCGACGTACTGGGTCTTGCAGAACTGCGTAGGCGCACGCGGTAACGGGCAACTGCGCCATTCCAGCCCCGCTTCGGCGGGGCTTTTTCTTGTACCGGCCATCGAAAGGGCCGGACGCTCGAGTTGCTGACCTGAGCCCCGCTCAGCCATCGCAGACGAGCTTTCCGACAGCCTCGCCCACGGTTCCCGGTGCCACTTCGATCCAGCCCTCGGGCTTGCTCCGCCAAGCCGTCATCTCTCGACTGCCCATCGGGCCGCGGAAGAACGCCCATTGCAGGGAGCGGAATCTTCCCTTCCCGCAGTCAAACTCCGTGAAGACCCTGGCGGAGCGGTCACCGTTCTCATCCGGTGTCCTGTAGTCATGCAACTGCCAGAAGCGCTGGTAGTGGCCTTTCCTGCTGATCGCCGTCGGCGCGATGTAGATGGACATCTCCTCCATCTTGCTCACGCGCAGCCACTCCGCCCGGGCCGGACCGGCGCAGAGCAGCGACATCAATACGAAAGCCAGTCGGTACACGCCCTTCGTCTTTGTCTTCAGTAGACCCACGCGCTCGCGGCGTCGGCTGGAACCACGTTCTCCGCCTTGCATAGGAGGAGCTTGCCAGTTGCAGGGCGCGAATTTCATCGGGCGCGCGGATTAACGCCCATGCGATGCTGGCCATCGATGGGACTGCGCCCGATTCTTCTCGCGCCGTAGAGCACTTCTTGCGGCTGCTGCTCGCCCGCTCACGCGCCCTCGGCCAGCTCGGATGCGAGTTGTGCTCCGTCCAGATGACGGAACTGCACCCTGGTCGGACGGTGAGCCGGCTCGTCGATCGCCAGTGCGGCCCAGCCGGCCGCGCACGGCTGCCACTGCTCGAGGCGCCAACGGCCGGCAGTCCGCAGGGTCTCTGGGCAGACCAGCAGTCGCGGTGGCTCGGCCGAAAGCGCGAACGACGCGAGTCCGATCGACAGCCCGCGGCCGACCGCCTTGATCAGCGCTTCCTTTAGAGTCCACAGTCGCAGGAAGCGCTCGCCGCACAGTTGTGCGTCGGCCGCCTGCATCATCCACGCGAACTCCAGCGGAGCAAGGACGCTGCGCGCGAGGTCGGTGCGGTCCAGCCAGCGCGGCCCGAACGACTCGACATCGACGCCGATTGCCGGCGCGTCGCCGACGGCCACCGCCACCAGGCCACGGGCGTGCGACAGGTTGAACGACGGCAGCGCGCGACGGGCGCCCGTCGAC
>JAHEDN010000370.1 GCA_024641225.1 Burkholderiales bacterium
CTGCAGCGTCGCCGTCGGCTTGCTGCTCAGCAATTCCTTCGCCGCGCGCGCCCTGACCGTCAGCAACCGCTGGTCGGAAGGCGGCAACAGCGAGAGACTGGACTGCTCCAGCGCCCAGCAGTAAAGGCGATGGTCGAAGTCGTCGCCGCCCAGCGCCGAGTCGCCGCCCGTGGACAGCACCTCGAACACGCCCTGCGTCAGCTTCAGAATCGAGATGTCGAACGTGCCGCCGCCGAGGTCGTAGACCGCGTAAATCCCCTCGGCGGCGCTGTCCAGGCCGTAAGCGAGCGCCGCGGCGGTCGGCTCGTTCAGCAGTCGCAGCACGTTGATTCCGGCCAGGCGCGCGGCGTCGCGCGTGGCCTGCCGCTGCGCGTCGTCGAAGTACGCCGGAACCGTGACCACCGCCCCCACCAGTTCGCCGCCGAGCGACTCCTCGGCCCGCCGGCGCAGCGCCTTGAGAATCTCAGCCGAGACTTCGACAGGGCTCTTGATGCCGGCCACCGTCTTGATCTGCAGCATGCCCGGCGCATCGACGAAGTCGTAGGGCAGGTTCTCGACGTGGGCGACGTCCTTGACGCCGCGGCCCATGAAGCGCTTCACCGAGACGATCGTGCTGCGCGGGTCGCTCGCCTGGTGAGACTGCGCGACATGTCCGACCTCGGTCGTGTCGTCACCCAGGTAACGCACGATCGACGGCAGCAACGCATGGCCTTCCTCGTCGCGCAGAACCTCGGTCAGGCCGTGGCGGACCGTGGCCACCAGCGAGTTGGTGGTACCCAGGTCGATGCCGACCGCCAGGCGATGCTGGTGCGGCGCAGCCGACTGGCCGGGCTCGGCGAGTTGAAGCAGCGCCATCAGTGCCCGCCCGGCCGCCCGAAGGGCACTGAGCGCCCCCGCCGGGGGCAGCGAACGCAGTGAGCGTGGGGGCTCATTTCAGTGTCCAGGGCCTGCACTCGCGACGCCGTCGAGGTGCGCCGCCAGTTCGTCGCGGAAACGGTCGATGAAATGCAGTTCGCGGACCCCGGCCGCGGCATCCGCAAAGTCGTGCCGCTCGTCGAGTGCGGAGGCCACCCGGGCCAGCACCTCGGAGCGCCGCTGCTCGACCTCCCGTGCAAGCGCGCGCGCCGCCCCGCTGTCCCCGCCACGCGCCTCGTCGAGTTCCTCGCGCCACTGCATCTGCTGCATCAGGAACTCGGCGGGCATTGCCGTGTTCGATTCGGCGTCGATCGGCTGACCGTGCCGCTCGCACAGGTAGGCCGCGCGCGCCACTGGCGAGCGCAGCGTACGAAACGCCTCGTTTGCGCGCGCCGCCCACTGCATCGCCACGCGCCGCTCGGCCGCGCCGGCAGCCGCGAACCGGTCAGGGTGGACCTGGCCCTGCACGCGTCGATACGCCTGCTCGAGAGCCGCCTCGTCGATCGCGAAGCGCGGCGGCAGGTCGAACAGCGCGAAGTGATCGTGGCGGGGATCAGTCACGTGGTGGCGTTGAGAAGCAATTGCGGCCGCGACGGGACGCGCCGTCGCGGCCGCCGTGGCGATTCCCTCAGACGCGGAACGACTCGCCGCAGCCGCAGCGGTCCTTCTCGCGCGGGTTGTGGAACTTGAAGCCCTCGTTCAGGCCTTCGCGCACGAAGTCCAGCTCCGTGCCATCGAGGTAGGCGAGACTCTTCGGGTCAATGAGGATCCTGACCCCGTGGCTCTCGAACTCCTGGTCCTCGGGGTTGGCTGCGTCGGCGTACTCGAGCTTGTAAGCCATGCCGGAGCAGCCGGTCGTGCGCACGCCGAGACGGACGCCGACGCCCTTGCCCCGGCGGGCAAGGAAGCCGGCCACGTGCTTGGCGGCGCGTTCGGTCATCGTGACTGCCATGACTCGGATCTCTCCCGTTTCCCGTTTTCTTTGCTCAGGCCGCCTTCGGCTGCACCACCGGCGCGTGCTTGTTGCGGTAGTCCTCCACGGCCGCCTTGATCGCGTCCTCGGCCAGGATGGAGCAGTGGATCTTCACCGGCGGCAGCGCCAGTTCCTCGGCGATCTGCGTGTTCTTGATCGTTGCTGCCTCTTCGATGGTCTTGCCCTTGACCCATTCGGTGACCAGCGAACTCGACGCGATCGCCGAGCCGCAGCCATAGGTCTTGAAGCGCGCGTCCTCGATGACGCCGTTGGCGCCGACCTTGATCTGCAGCTTCATCACGTCGCCGCAGGCCGGCGCGCCGACCATGCCCGTGCCGACCGCCTCGTCGTTCTTGTCGAACGAGCCGACGTTGCGCGGGTTCTCGTAGTGATCGATGACCTTGTTGCTGTATGCCATGTTGATCTCCGGATCAGTGCGTCAGTGTGCGGCCCACTGCACGGTATTCAGATCGATGCCTTCCTTGTACATCTCCCACAGCGGCGACAGGTCGCGCAGCTTGGCGACCTTGCGCTTGATGAGGTCGACCGCAAAATCGATCTCCTCCACCGTGGTGAAGCGGCCGACCGAGAAGCGGATCGAGCTGTGCGCCAGTTCGTCACTCCGGCCGAGTGCGCGGAGCACGTACGACGGCTCGAGGCTCGCCGAGGTGCACGCCGAGCCCGACGACACGGCGATGTCCTTGATCGCCATGATCAGGCTCTCGCCCTCGACATAGTTGAAGCTCGTGTTGAGGTTGTGCGGCACGCGGTGCTCTAGGTCGCCGTTGACATAGACCTCTTCGATCTCCTGCAGCCCTCTGAGCAGCCGATCGCGCAACATGCGGACACGCTCGCTCTCGGTGGCCATTTCCTCGCGCGCCAGCCGGAACGCCTCGCCCATGCCGACGGTCTGGTGGGTCGGCAGCGTGCCTGAGCGGAGCCCCCGCTCGTGACCACCGCCGTGCATCTGCGCCTCCAGTCGCACGCGCGGCTTGCGGCGGACGTACAACGCGCCGATGCCCTTCGGGCCGTACGTCTTGTGCGCGGAGAACGACATCAGGTCGACCTTCAGCTTGGCGAGGTCGATCACCACCTTGCCGGTGGCCTGGGCCGCGTCGCAGTGAAAGACGATCCCCCGGCTGCGGCAGATCTCGCCGATGGTGGCGATGTCCTGGATCACGCCAATCTCGTTGTTGACGAACATCACCGAGACCACGATCGTGTCCGGACGCAGGGCCGCCTTGAAGGCTTCGAGGTCGAGCAGCCCGTTCTCGAGGACATCGAGATAGGTGACCTCGTAGCCTTCGCGCTCGAGTTCGCGCATCGTATCCAGCGTGGCCTTGTGCTCGGTCTTGACCGTCACCAGGTGCCGGCCCTTTTCCTTGTAGAAGTGCGCCGCACCCTTGACGGCGAGGTTGGTCGACTCGGTTGCGCCCGAGGTCCAGATGATCTCGCGCGAATCGGCGTTGACGAGCCGGGCCACCTGCTCGCGCGCTTCTTCGACCGCCTTCTCCGCTTCCCACCCGTAGGCGTGGCTGCGCGAGGCCGGATTGCCAAAAAGCTCGCGCAGGTACGGAATCATCTTGTCGACAACACGCGGATCCACCGGCGTCGTGGCCGAGTAGTCGAGATAAATGGGCAGCTTCATGACCGATCGAACCCTAGGTAAGCACGGCGACCGGCTTCGGAGCTTTGCCGGGGTTGGCACGGTCGCG
>JAHEDN010000371.1 GCA_024641225.1 Burkholderiales bacterium
GGCAAGGACGGCCAGAGCGTGCCGGTGGGCGTCGGGCAGCCGACGCTGAGGATCGAGGGGCTGACGGTCGGCGGCACCGCCTGATTGCTGCCACGCAACGCCGGGCGCGGCCCGGCTTGCCGGCGGTTCGGGCGAACGGTACACTTCCTGCGTCATGCAACGCGCAATCCACTTCTTCTTCTTTTACTTTTGGCTTTCCTGCCGCCGGTGGGACGAGTCGGGAGCGCGCTTGTAGCAACTAGAGCCTGATCCGAATCCGACAAGACCGCCGGCCCAGCCCGGCGGTTTTTGTTTTCCGGGCTTGGCGCACCCCTGGAGCTCCCATGAGACTGACCACCGACGACGTCCGAATCCGCGAGATCAAGGAACTCGCCCCGCCCTCGCACCTGTTGCGCGAGTACCCGGTCAGCGAGAGGGCCTCGATCGTCACCTACGAGACTCGGCAGGCGATCCACAGGATCCTGCACGGCATGGACGATCGCCTGCTCGTCGTGATCGGGCCCTGCTCGATCCACGATCCGAAGGCCGCGATGGAGTACGCGAGGCGCCTTGCCGCCGAGCGCGAGCGGCTCAAGGACGACCTCGAGATCGTGATGCGCGTCTACTTCGAAAAGCCCAGGACCACGGTGGGCTGGAAGGGCCTGATCAACGACCCGGACATGGACAACAGCTTCCAGATCAACAAGGGACTGCGCACCGCGCGCGAACTGCTGCTCGAGATCAACGAGCTGGGCCTGGCCGCGGGCACCGAGTTCCTCGACATGATCACCCCCCAGTACATCGCGGACCTGATCGCCTGGGGTGCGATCGGCGCGCGCACGACCGAGTCGCAGGTGCATCGCGAACTCGCCTCGGGGCTGTCGTGCCCTGTTGGATTCAAGAACGGCACCGACGGCAACCTGCGGATAGCGCTCGACGCGATCAAGGCGTCTTCGCAACCGCACCATTTCCTGTCGGTCACCAAGGGAGGCCATTCGGCGATCGTGTCGACCAACGGCAACGAGGACTGTCACGTGATCCTGCGCGGAGGCAGGGCGCCGAACTACGACGCGGCCGCCGTGGATGCCGCGTGCAAGGACGCCGCCGCCGCCGCGCTTGCCTGCCGGTTGATGATCGACGCGAGCCACGGCAACAGCCAGAAGAAGCCCGAGAACCAGGTTCCGGTGCTCGCCGCGATCGGGCAGCAACTCGCCGCCGGCGAGAGACGGGTCTTCGGCGTGATGGTCGAGAGCAATCTGGTCGCCGGCCGGCAGGATCTCGTTCCGGGCCGCCCGCTGGTCTACGGACAGAGCGTGACCGACGGCTGCATCGGCTGGGAGGAAAGCGTCACCGCGCTCGACGAACTGGCGCTTTCGGTGCGCGAGCGCCGGCTCGTGCAGGCCGAGTAGGCGCCCCAAGGCGCCTCTCGTCGGGAAAAGGCGACGCAGGCCGGACGCACCCCTGGACACCGCAGTCTTCCATGCTATAACCGGCCAGGGGATTCAAGAGGAGAGGCTGCCATGGATACGTTGCAGGCAGCTGCACAGTCGCCGAACTCGACGGAAGCAGCTGAGCAGTCACCGGCGCCCGCCAAGGCGGGTGCCAAGCCGACGCCGCACGAGCGCCTTCTGTCGATGGGGCTGCGCCCGATCGGGCGCGCGAGCGAGTTTTCCGACGAGATCCACACGCTGATGGCCAAGACTCCGCTGTTCTCGGGTCTGGACATCGACGAGACCCGCAAGCTCGGCGGTTTCATGTACGTCTACGAGGCGCCACCGGGGGTCACGATGATCTCGGAGGGCGACGCCGGCGACTTCATGATGCTGCTGATGGCCGGCATGATCGATGTCCTGCGCCGCAACCGCTACAACTATCCGTCGCGCATCGCGGTCGCACACGCGGGCCATGCGCTCGGCGAGATGTCCATGTTCGATGGCGAGCCGCGCTTCGCGTCCTGCGTGACGCTCGAGTACTCGCGGATCGCCGTGCTCACCCGCGACGCCCTGATGCTGGTGCTCAACGACGAGCCCAAGCTGGGCAACAAGATCCTGCTCAAGCTGGTCCAGCTGCTGTCGGAACGGCTGCGCCAGACCAGTGCCAAGCTGGTGTCCTACCTGGAGGCGGCCCGCGAGGCCTGATCCGAGACGGGCCCGGCCGTGCCCTGCCGGCGCGGCCCGAGGCGCCAAAGGTTGCCGTGCGAGAGCGGTGCCTCGCGGCCTACTTGCCGTGCCCCTGCTGCCAGAGCACGTCGCTGCCGCCGTCGGCGCGGTTGAGCACCCGCGCCAGCACGAAGAGCAGGTCCGAGAGCCGGTTCACGTATTGCCGGCAGACCGGCCGAACCTCCTCTGAGGTCCCGAGCGCCACGATCGCGCGTTCTGCACGCCTCGCCACCGTGCGCCCGACGTGGGCGAGCGCTGCGCAACGGGTGCCGCCGGGCAGGATGAACTCCTGCAGCCGCGGAAGCGTCGCGTTGTAGTGCGCGAGAAGTTCGTCGAGCCGGGCGACCTGGCTTTCGGTGACGTTCTCGTAGCCGGGAATGCACAGTTCGCCGCCGAGATCGAAGAGGTCGTGCTGGATGCCGACCAGCGCTTCGCGAACGTCATCGGGCATCGGCTCGGTCAGGATCAGCCCGACGACCGAGTTCAGTTCGTCGACGTCGCCCAGCGCCGCGATGCGCAGGCTGTCCTTGCCGGTACGGCTGCCGTCGCCCAGGCCGGTCGTGCCGTCGTCGCCGGTCCGCGTGGCGATCTGTGAGAGTCGATTTCCCATGGTCGGCGCCAGTTTACGCCAGCCGGGCGGGACATTCGCTAGACTTCGGGTCTGCCTGCGGGTGCGCTGTCCGTGCGCCCCAGGGCAGTTGGAGACGCAGATGAACCACCCGATCGCATTCGCCGAGTCGCTCAGGCGCCCGTTACCCGAAGCACTGGCGGCCGCCCTGCGGGCGCGCTTCGAAGGCCGTTTCTCCACCGCCCAGGCGGTGCGCGATCACCACGGGCGCGACGAGTCTCCGTTTCCCGCCACGCCTCCCGAGGCGGTCGTCTATGTCCACACCACCGACGAAGTGGTCGACGTGGTGAATCTGTGCCGTCGCCACAAGTACCCGCTGATCGCCTTCGGCGCGGGATCTTCGCTCGAAGGGCACGTGCTGGCGATCCACGGAGGTGTGTCGATCGACCTCTCGCAGATGAATCGCGTGCTCGCCATCGACGCCGAGGACCTGACCGCGACCGTCCAGGCGGGCGTGCTGCGCAAGCAGCTCAACGAGGAACTGAAGTCGACCGGCCTGTTCTTCCCGATCGATCCGGGCGCGGACGCGAGCATCGGCGGAATGGCCGCGACGCGCGCATCGGGAACCAATGCGGTGCGCTACGGGACGATGCGCGAGAACGTGCTGGGCCTGACCGTGGTCACCGCCGACGGGAAGGTCGTGCGCACCGCCAACCGCGCGAAGAAGTCGTCGGCCGGCTATGACCTGACGCGCCTGTTCATCGGATCGGAAGGCACGCTCGGCATCATCACCGAGGTGACGGTCAAGCTCTACCCGGTGCCCGAGGCGATGTCCGCGGCGGTGGTCAACTTCGCCTCGCTCGGCGACGCGGTGAGGACGGTGATCGAG
>JAHEDN010000372.1 GCA_024641225.1 Burkholderiales bacterium
GCACGAGGCACAGGCGCAGCAGGAGCGCGCGCGCCGCGCCGTCGAGGAAGAGGTGGCGGCCATCAAGGACATGATGGCGACGCCGAAGAAGGTGCTGAAGGCGCCCGAGCCGGCCGCGACCGGCACCCTGCACAAGCCGGCCGCCAAGGTCGAGGCCAAGCCCGGCGAGGCCAAGCGCGAAGAGAAGAAGCCGGGCGTTAAGGAAATCAAGTCCGGCAAGCTCGCGTCGAGCTGGTCCGAGGATGCGGCCAAGAAGCGGGCGCTGAAGACGCGCGGCGATGCCAGCGCCGGGCGCAGTCTCGGCTGGCGCGGCCCGCGCGGTCGCCGCGGCGAGAAGCACGAGGAGCGCCCGGCAGCCGCGATGCCTGCCGAGCCGATCGTTCGCGACGTGGTGGTGCCGGAGACGATCACCGTCGCCGATCTCGCGCACAAGATGGCGGTCAAGGCCTCCGAGGTGATCAAGGTCCTGATGAAGATGGGCATGATGGTCACCATCAACCAGATGCTCGACCAGGACACGGCGATGATCATCGCCGAGGACATGGGGCACAAAGCGACCGCGGCCAAACTCGATGATCCGGAGGCGCTGCTCGCAGTCACCGGCATCGAGACCAGCGACGTGCCGCTCGAGCCGCGGCCACCGGTGGTCACGATCATGGGCCACGTCGACCACGGCAAGACCTCGCTGCTCGACTACATCCGCCGCACCAAGGTAGCGGCGGGCGAGGCCGGCGGCATCACTCAGCACATCGGCGCCTATCACGTCGAAACGCCGCGTGGCATCGTCACCTTCCTTGATACGCCGGGCCACGAGGCGTTTACTGCGATGCGCGCCCGTGGCGCCAAGGCGACCGACATCGTGATCCTGGTGGTGGCCGCCGACGACGGCGTGATGCCGCAGACCAAGGAGGCGATCGCGCACGCCCGCGCCGCCGGCGTGCCGCTGGTGGTGGCGCTGAACAAGATCGACAAGCCGGAAGCGAATCCCGACCGCGTCAAGCAGGAACTGGTTTCCAACCAGGTCGTGCCTGAGGAATACGGCGGCGATTCGCCGTTCGTGCCGGTGTCCGCCAAGACCGGGCAAGGCATCGACGACCTGCTGGAGAACGTTCTGCTGCAGGCGGAAGTGCTCGAACTGACCGCGCAGAAGGACGCGCCGGCCAAGGGCCTGATCATCGAGTCGCGTCTGGACAAGGGGCGTGGACCGGTGGCGACCGTGCTGGTGCAGTCGGGCACGCTCAAGCGCGGCGACGTCGTGCTCGCCGGCGCGGCCTTCGGCCGCGTGCGCGCGATGCTCGACGAGAAAGGCAAGGCGGTGCACGACGCGGGGCCGTCGATCCCGGTCGAGATCCAGGGCCTGTCCGACGTTCCGGCCGCCGGCGATGAACTGATGGTGCTTGGCGACGAGAAGAAGGCGCGCGAGATCGCGCTGTATCGCCAGGGCAAGTTCCGCGATACCAAGCTCGCCAAGCAGCAGGCGGCCAAGCTCGAGAACATGTTCGAGCAGATCGGCGAGAGCAAGACGCTGCCGCTGATCATCAAGGCCGACGTGCAGGGCTCGCAGGAGGCGCTGGTGCACGCGCTCACCAAACTGTCGACGGACGAGGTCAAGGTGCAGGTGGTGCACGCCGCCGTCGGCGGCATCTCTGAGTCCGACGTCGGTCTGGCCATCGCGTCGAAGGCCGTCATCATCGGCTTCAACGTGCGCGCCGACCAGCTGGCGCGCAAGATGGCCGAGTCCAGCGGCATCGACATCCGCTACTACAACATCATCTACGACGCCGTCGACGAGGTGAAGGCGGCGCTGTCGGGCATGCTGGCGCCGGAACAGCGCGAGCAGGTGCTCGGTCTGGTCGAGATCCGTCAGATCATCCGTGTGCCGAAGGTCGGCTCGGTGGCTGGCTGCATGGTGCTCGACGGACTGGTCAGGCGCGGCACAAGCGCGCGCCTGCTGCGCGACAACGTGGTGATCTGGACCGGCGAACTGTCGTCGCTGAAGCGGTTCAAGGACGACGTGCGCGAGGTCAAGGCTGGCTTCGAGTGCGGCCTGACCCTGAAGGGCTACGACGACATCAAGGAAGGCGACCAGCTCGAGATCTTCGAAGTGCAGGAGGTGGCGCGCACGTTGTGACGATGACGCGGCCGGCGGCCGCTGTGACAGAACTGCGCGCCGGTGAACTGATCGCCCGGGGGCGGCTTTCACGGCCCCGCACACGGCCGGCATCATCCTCACTGCAAGGCGCGCAGCACCCGAAATGAAGCGCTCCACCAAACCCCAGCGCGGCCAGCGGATTGCCGACCAGATTCAGCGTGATCTGGCGGAACTCATCCGCAGCGAGGTGCGCGATCCGCGCGTCGGCCTGGTCACGATCAGCGGCGTGGAAGTCACGCCCGACTACGCGCACGCCAAGGTCTACTTCACGGTGATCGGCGCGGACGCGGAGGTGGCGGCGGCGGGGCTAAGTTCGGCCGCCGGGCACCTGCACAACCTGCTGTTCAAGCGGCTGCGCATCCACACCGTGCCGCGCCTGCACTTCGTGCACGACACTTCGGTCGAGCGCGGCTTCGAGATCGATCGGCTGATCGACCAGGCCGTCGGCCGCAGCGGCAGCTAGTTTTCGGAGCGCGGAGCGGATGGGACGACCGAAAGGCGATCCGGTCGACGGTGTGCTGCTGCTCGACAAGCCGAGCCGCATGAGTTCGAGCGCCGCCGTCGGCAAGGCGCGCTGGCTGCTCGAGGCGCGCAAGGCCGGCCACACCGGCACGCTCGATCCGCTGGCCACCGGGCTGCTGCCGCTCACGTTCGGCGAGGCGACCAAGTTCTCGGCCGACCTGCTCGATGCCGACAAGGCCTACGAGGCGCTTGTGCACTTCGGCGTGACGACGACCACAGGTGACCTGGAAGGCGAAGTCACGTCGCGCGAGCCCGTGACGTTCGACCGGGCGCGGCTCGAAGCCGTGTTGCCCCGCTTTACCGGAGAGATCCTGCAGATGCCGCCGATGCACTCGGCGCTGAAGCGCGAGGGCCGGCCGCTCTACGAACTCGCGCGCGAAGGCAGGGTGGTGGAGCGGACGCCGCGGCGGGTGCGGATCGACCGGCTGCAGCTGCTCGCCTTCGATGGGATTGAGGCCGTACTGGCCGTCGAATGCAGCAAGGGCACCTACGTCCGCGTGCTGGCCGAGGATCTTGGCGCGGCACTCGGCTGCGGGGCGCACCTGGCAGGACTGCGCCGCACGCGGGTCGGCGCGCTGGCGCTCGGGAACGCGGTGAAACTGGACGAACTCGAAGCACTCGACCTGCCGGCACGGCGCGGCAGGCTGCTACCCCCCGACGCGCTGCTGGCCGGCCTGCCGCGCGTCGAACTCGACGCGAGCGACGCCGGACGTTTTGCACAGGGCCAGCGGCTGCCGCTGCGGATCGCCGCATCGCCGCGCGTTCGCGTCTACGCCCGCGACGCGCAACTGCTCGGCGTGGCGAGCGTCGACGAACACGGCGTTCTAGCGCCGCAGCGGCTCGTGCAGTCCGCGCCCGAGCCGCTCACGAAGGAATTCGCATGAAACGCGCATTGCGCAA
>JAHEDN010000373.1 GCA_024641225.1 Burkholderiales bacterium
CCGCCGGGCTGTGCGGGTCCGGGTCGACAACGCAGACCCGGTACCCGAGGCTCGCCGCCGCCATCGAGAACATCCGCCCCAGTTGCCCGCCACCGAGCAAGCCAAGCCACTCTCCGGGCGGGATCGGTGTGGGCGTCGGCGCGCTTCCCGTGTCGGACATTGGCACGGATCAGCGGATGGCGGCTTCGCCGCCAGTACCGGCAGCTGCGCTGCCTGTGACGTGGCCTTCGGCCACCGCAAAGAAGAATTGATGCAACGCCTTCGTCCATCGCGGCCGCAGGCCGCATCGCATTTCACCGCCCGCGAAGCGGGCAGCGCACCTCACAAGGGCAGCGTCATGTTCCGCGCGCGCTCGGTCTGCGTGGCGCGGAACTGGGCGAGCTTCTGCGCCAGGTCGGCGTCGGCGGTGGCCAGCATCGCCACCGCGAACAGGCCGGCGTTGGCGGCGCCCGCCTCGCCGATGGCAAACGTGGCGACCGGCACGCCCTTCGGCATCTGCACGATCGACAGCAGGCTGTCCTCGCCGCGCAGGTAGCGCGACGGCACCGGAACGCCAAGCACCGGGATCACGGTCTTGGAGGCCAGCATGCCCGGCAGGTGCGCCGCGCCGCCGGCACCGGCGATGATCACGCGCAGGCCGCGTTCACGTGCCTCGTCGGCGTAGGCGAACATCTCGTCGGGCGTTCGATGTGCGGAGACGACCCTGGCCTCGAACGACACGCCGAACTCCTTCAGCACCTCGCAGGCGTGCTGCATGATGTCCCAGTCGGAGTTCGAGCCCATCACTACGCCGACCAGCGGCGCTGCGCGCGTTCTGCCGTTCATTGGTTCCCGGCCTTCGGCAAAGCGCGGATTGTATCGGCTCGCCTATCGGCAACGGCCCGCGGCGACGCTGCCGACCTCAGGCCGGTCGCTGCGCTGATCCGTCCTGCACCACGCCGGCGTCGACGAGCGCGTCGATGTCCGCCTCGCCATAGCCGTGCTCGCGCAGCACTTCACGGGTGTGCTCGCCGAGCAGCGGCGCCGGCCGCGTGACGGCGGCAGGCGTAGCGGAAAGCCGGATCGGGCAGCCAATGCTTTTGACCGGGCCGGCCTGCGGATGGGTCGTCTCGACCACCATCTCGCGCGCCAGCGACTGCGGATGCGACAGCGCCTCGCCGATCGTGTGCACCGGTCCGGCCGGGACGCCGGCAGCATCGAACGCCGCCAGCCACTCGGCGCGCGTGCGCGTCGATAGCACCGCATTCATCAGTTCGACCAGCGCCGGCAGGTTCTGCTTGCGCGCCGTGTTGGTGGCGAAGCGCGGGTCGCTGCGCCATTCCGGGTGGGCGAGCACTTCCGCAATGCGCTCCCAGTTGGCCTGGTTGGCGCCGCCGATGTTGATCCAACCGTCCGAGGCGTGGAACGCCTGGTACGGGGCGGTGAGGATGTGCGCCGAGCCGGTCGGCCCCGGTGATTCCCCGGTGGCGAAGAACACCGACGCATGCCAGTAGGTCTGCTGCAGCGCCGCTTCCATCAGCGACGTATCGACGACCTGCCCCTCGCCTGTGCGCAGCTTGTACGTCCAGGCGGCGACGATGCCGAGCGCAGCGAGGATGCCGCCGTTGATGTCCGACACCGGCGGACCGACCTTGGCCGGCGGCCCGCCGGGCTCGCCGGTGATCGACATCAGCCCGCCGAAGCCCTGCGCGATCAGGTCGAAGCCACCCTTCTCGGCGAAAGGGCCGCTGTGGCCGTAGCCGCTGACCGCGCAGTAGATGAGACCGGGGTTCGCTGCGCGAAGTGCGTCGTAGCCGAGGTTGAGCTTTTCCATCGTGCCGGTGCGGAAGTTCTCGAGCAGCACATCGGCCTTCGCGACGAGACGCAGCAGCACGTCGCGACCCTGCGGGTGCTTCAGGTTCAGCGCCACGCCGCGCTTGTTGCGGTTCATCATCAGGAACGGCGCGGAAACGCCGTTGATCCGCGGATCGGTGTAGCCGCGCGAGTCGTCGCCGCCAGGCAGCTTCTCGACCTTGATCACGTCGGCGCCGAGATCGGCGAGCATCATCCCGCCGGTCGGCCCCGACATGATCTGCGTCAGTTCCAGCACGCGCATGCCGGCCAGCGGGCCGGGTTTGGTTTCTTTCATCGTGGGCAGTTCGGTTCAGGCCTTGCGTCGGTTCACCGGCCGACGAACTCCGGTTTCTTCTTCGCCAGGAACGCCGCGTAGCCGATGCGGAAGTCTTCGCTGTCGAAGCAGTCGAAGCATTCGTCGCGCTCGGCATCGGTCAGCGGCCGCAGATCGGCGAGCCGGCGGGCGAATTTCTTGTGCCAGCGCGCGGTGAGCGGCGCGCCGTCGGCGATGCGTTGCGCGGCCGCCCGTGCCTCGGCCGCCACCTGGGCGTCAGGGACGATCCGCGTGACGATTCCTTTGTCCCTTGCCTCCGCGGCGTCGAAGATCCTCCCCTCGAGCAGGATCTCGAGCGCGATCGAGCGGCCGACCAGCCGCACCAGCGGCGCCATCTCCGCGTAGGCCATCACCAGGCCGAGGTTCTTGATCGGCGCGCCGAAGCGGCTCGACTCGCCGCAGATGCGGATGTCGGCGAACGCGGCGATTTCCAGACCGCCGCCGACGCAGATGCCGTGGATCTGCGCCACGATCGGATGGCGGCAGTTCTCCAGCGCCTGTGCGGTGGCGTGCATGATCGCGCCGTACTCGATCGCCTGCGCCTTGTTCGACCGTTCGGTGGCGAATTCCGAGATGTCGTTGCCCGGCGAGAAGGCCTTCTCGCCGGCGCCGCGCAGCACGATGCAGCGCACCGAGTCGTCCGCCGACAGGCGGGTCACTGCTTCACCGAGCGCGCGCCACATCGGCTTGGTCAGCGCGTTCAGTTTTTCCGGCCGGTTCAACACCACGGTAGCGATCGCCCCGTCACGCTGCAGCAGGATCAGTTCACTCACCCAGACCTCCGTCGTCGCGCCATCAACCGGCGGCGCGTCATCGATAGAACAGTTGCACCAGTCCAAGGCCGGTCACCGGCACATAGGTCACCAGCATCAGCACCGCGACGAGCACGCCGATGAACCAGACGTTCACCCGCGTCACCTCCCAGACGCTGGCCCTGGCGATCGAACTGGCCACCATCAGCACGCTGGCCACCGGCGGCGTCTGCTGGCCGATGCCGAGGTTGATGGTGACCACGAGGCCGAAGTGGATCGGGTCGATGCCGACGCTCTTGACGAGCGGCATCACGACCGGGACCACCAAAATGATCGCCGCCGCCGAGTGCAGGAACATGCCGAGGAACAGGAACAGCACGTTGAGCAGCGCCAGCACCACCCACTTGTTCGACGTGAATTCGGACACCGCCCGGGCAAGCGCCTGCGGCGCCTGCACCTCGGTCAGATAGGTGCCGAGCAGAGCGCTGGTGGCGACCAGCAGCATCACGACCGCGGTCTGCACGCCGCCTTCGAGGATGGCCCGCCGCAGGTGCTCGAGATCAAGCTGGCGGTAGACGACGACACCGACGAAAAGCGCGGCGATCACGGCCAGCGCCGCGCCTTCGGTGGCGGT
>JAHEDN010000374.1 GCA_024641225.1 Burkholderiales bacterium
CGCCTGATCAGCCATGGAACCGCAGATCACTTCGCTCGCCGCGCAGGCGTTCGCCGCATTCTCCCTCGCCCTGGTCGGCGGACTGCACTGCGCCGGAATGTGCGGCGGCATCGTCGGTGCATTGCAGCTGAACCGGCCGCGCGAGGTTTCGGCCTCGCGGCTGGCTGCGGGGTATCACACCGGGCGCCTGACCAGCTACGCCCTGGCCGGTGTCCTTGCCGGGACGCTCGGCGCCGCGTTGTACGCAGCCGATGTGATGCCGGTGCAGGCCGCGCTGCTGACGGTGGGCAGCATGATGCTGCTGGCCATCGGTGCCTCGATGTTCGGCCGCGGTGCCTGGCTTAAGCGCATCGAGCCGGCCGGTGCCTGGCTGTGGCGCTTCATTGCCCCGCTCGCGCGCCGCGTCTATCCGCCGCGGACAGGATGGCAGGCACTTGCGGCAGGTCTCGCGTGGGGCTGGATTCCCTGCGGAATGGTGTACGCGGCGCTGCCGCTCGCGCTGGTCGCTGGCGGAGCGCTGCAAGGCGCGCTGGTGATGCTCGCCTTTGGACTGGGCACGTTGCCGAACATGCTGGCGGTCGACGTGGCCGTGCACGGCATCGGCCGCGCCGGAGAGGCGGGTGCGGCGCGCTCGCTCGCCTGGGTGAAGCCGCTGGCGGGTGCGGCGATCGTCGTCTTCGGAATTTCCGGGCTCGCGCACGCGGCGCGCGTGGCGGGCGTGGCCGGGTCGGAGCATCCCGCGATCGCCATGTTTGCGCGCATCTGCCACCACTGACCGGCCGCGCGCGAACGGGCCCGGGGCGCCCGGTCGCAGACCAGTCTTCGCTGGTTACGGCGGCTCAGCGGCAGCTGCGCCGCAGCCGGTCACTGCTCACCGGTGACTGATTCAGAGCCAGGCAGCCAGGAGCGTGCCGATCGTCAGCATCGCGCCGTAGATCAGCTGCAGCATCACGGTTCGCATCAGCATTCCGTTGAAAGCCAGGCCCGGCGGCGTCGTGGGCAGGGCGCGCACGAGGCCGATCGCAGCCGGCAGCGCCAGCGCGGGCAGCCAGAGCAGATGGCTGCCGGTCTGCCAGACGAGCAGCGGCACGGCGGCGAACGGCAGCAGCATCAGCACGGCATAGAGCCGTGCCGACGCGCGTGCGCCGAACAGCACGCCGAAGGTGCGTCGACCGGTGCTTGCATCATGGCCGATGTCACGATGGTTGTTGACCACCAGTACCGCGGCCGCCAGCATGCCGACCGCGGCGCCGACGGTGAACAGCGCCGGTGTCACTGCGCCAAGCTGCACGTAACCGCTGCCGGCGACCGCAATGAGCCCGAAAAAGACGAACACCAACAGTTCGCCGAGCGGCGTGTAGGCAATCGGTCGCGGCCCGCCCATGTAGCCAAGCGCGCCAGCGATCGATGCAAGACCCATCAGCAGCACCGGCAATCCCCAGCGCGCGACGAGCGGCAGTCCGATCAGCAGCGTCGCCGCCACCGCCAGCGCAATTGCCAGACGGACCTCGCGCGGAGTCAGCAGCCCGCTCGAAGTCGCTCGCGGCAGGCCGACGCGGGTGCCGGTCTCGGCGCCGCGCGCGGTGTACCCGACGTCGTTCTGCAGGTTCGCGATCGCCTGCAGCAGCACCGATGCGACCAGCGCGAGCGAAGCGAACAGCACGTCGACCTGGCGGCTGGCCAGATAGGCGAAGCTGGTGCCGACGAACACCGGGACGGTTGCGATCCATAGCGTCCGCGTGCGGATCGCAATTCGCCAGGCGTCAAGCGAACCCGGGCGCACTGCGATGCGGACCGGGGCGGGGACTGGGGCGGGTGAGGACATCGGACAGGGTTCGGGCAATTGGCCGGAAAATACCGCGAAACGCCGCGGCGCGGCGTTGCATGATGAACCGTTCCCACCAGAGAGCGGGCCGCGGCGAGTATGTGGCGCCTCTTCCCGGCGCGCTTGACTTCGCGCAAGTGCGCCGGAAAGGCGCGCCGTCGGCGAGCCCGGCGCTGATTTCGAAGGGGTCCGGCGGAGGCGCTTGATATCATCCTCCGCCTTCGACCCCGTCGGGCGAGCCGCGGCTGCCGCAGCCGCTCGCCCCTCCCTTCCGACCCATGAAAAGCGCCGAGATCCGCGACCAGTTCCTGAAGTTCTTCGAGTCCAAAGGGCACGCGATCGTGCGCGCCTCGTCGCTGGTGCCGGCCAACGATCCGACGCTGCTGTTCGTCAACAGCGGCATGGTGCAGTTCAAGGACGTGTTCACCGGCCGGGAGAAGCGGCCGTACACGCGTGCCACGACGGCGCAGAAGTCCCTGCGCGCCGGCGGCAAGCACAACGACCTCGAGAACGTCGGCTACACCGCGCGTCATCACACGTTCTTCGAGATGCTCGGCAACTTCAGCTTCGGTGACTATTTCAAGCGCGACGCCATCAAGTATTCGTGGCAACTGCTGACCGAGGTCTACAGGTTGCCGAAGGAGAAGCTGTGGACCACGGTCTACGTCGACGACGACGAGGCCTACGACATCTGGACCCGTGAAGTCGGCGTGCCCGCGGAGCGTTGCATACGGATCGGCGACAAGCCGGGCCAGCCGAAGTACGTCTCCGACAACTTCTGGCAGATGGCCGATACCGGGCCCTGCGGCCCGTGCTCGGAGATCTTCTACGACCACGGTGCCGAGGTCGCCGGAGGGCCGCCGGGGTCGCCCGATGCAGACGGCGACCGCTACATCGAGATCTGGAACCTGGTCTTCATGCAGTTCGACCGCGACGACAGGGGCGCGCTCACCCCGCTGCCCAAGCCCTGCGTCGACACCGGGATGGGGCTCGAGCGCCTTGCCGCGGTGCTGCAGCACGTGCATTCGAACTACGAGATCGACCTGTTCCAGAACCTGATCAAGGCCGCCGCGCGCGAAACCGGCACGAAGGATCTCGACAGCAACTCGCTGAAAGTGATCGCCGACCACATCCGCGCCTGCTCGTTCCTCATCGCCGACGGCATCATCCCGGGCAACGAAGGCCGCGGCTACGTGTTGCGCCGGATCATCCGCCGCGCGCTGCGGCACGGGTACAAGCTCGGCCAGACGAGGCCGTTCTTCCATCGCATCGCAGACGACCTGGTGGCGGAGATGGGCGCGGCGTATCCGGAGCTGCAGGAGATGCGCGGCCGCATCGAGGGCGTGCTCAGGCAGGAGGAGGAGCGCTTCGGCGAGACGCTCGAGCACGGCATGAAGATCCTCGACGGCGCGCTCGGACGGCTCGGCAGCGGGGATGCGCGGCTGCTCGATGGCGAAACCGTGTTCCTGCTCTATGACACCTACGGCTTCCCGGTCGACCTGACCGCAGACATCTGCCGCGAGCGCGGCATCGCCGTCGATCACGCCGGCTTCGAACAGGCGATGGAAAGGCAGCGCGAGCAGGCGCGAGCGGCGGGCAAGTTCCGGATGGCCGCAGGCGTCGAGTACGCCGGCGCAAAGACCAAGTTCGTCGGCTACGACTACCTGACCGCCGAGGCCAAGGTCGTGGCAATGTACGTCGACGGCACCGCGGTGAACGAGGT
>JAHEDN010000375.1 GCA_024641225.1 Burkholderiales bacterium
GCCGGGGTTCAAGCTGCCCTTTTGATCTGCGGCTCGGGTGTGCGCGACGCTGCGCGACGCACGTGCGCCCTCGCCGGCAAGAGATGGTGCGGCGGGCTTCGGGCGGCCGGGCGCCCGCCGCAAGGTAACTGCCACGATGGCGCTCTCGCGAGCGCCAACAGCATCAGCGCCGTTCCTGGATGAAGCTCGGTCCCACCCTTGACAAGCTGGTCGATTCGCTGAAGCGGCTGCCGGGAATCGGGCCGCGATCGGCGCAACGGATCGCCTTTCACCTGCTGCAGCACGATCGCGACGGCGCGGTGGCGCTCGGCGAGGCACTGCTGGCGGCAGCCAGCGGCATCCGCCATTGCGCCCGCTGCAACACGCTGACCGAGCAGGACATCTGCGAGACCTGCGCCAGCCCGCGGCGCGACGCCGGGCTGCTGTGCGTGGTGGAAACGCCCGCCGACCAGCTGATGATCGAGCAGTCGCTGGCGTATTCGGGGCTCTATTTCGTGCTTCTCGGACGGCTGTCGCCACTGGATGGCATCGGCCCGCGCGAGATCCAGATGGAGCAGTTGCTGGCCCGCGCCGCCGACGGCCTGGTGCGCGAGGTGATCGTCGCCACCTCGTTTACTCCCGAAGGCGACGCCACCGCGCACTACGTCGCCGAACTGCTGCGCGCGCGCGATGCGCAGCTCAAGGTCACGCGCCTGGCGCGGGGCGTGCCGGTCGGTGCCGAACTCGAGTACACCGACGTCAACACCATCGCGCAGGCAATGCTCGACCGCAGGGCGGCATGAGGCCGCCGGGCCGTCCCATGGCCGAATCCTCCGCGCGCGGCGAGAAGGTATCCAGATGACGATTGCGCTTTGGTGCGTTCTGGTCGCGGCACTGCTTCCCTACCTCGCGACAACGATCGCCAAGGCCGGCGGGGAGAGGTACAACAACCGCGATCCGAGGAGCTGGCTGGAAAAGCAGCAGGGCTTCCGCGTGCGCGCCAACAACGCGCAACTAAACAGCTTCGAGGCGTTTCCGTTCTTCGCCGTGTCGGTCATCGTGGCGCAGATGCTGCATGCGCACCAGGAGCGCATCGACGCGCTGGCGCTGATCTTCATCGCCGCGCGGCTTGGCTATATGGCCTGCTATCTGGCTGACTGGCACGGGGCGCGCTCGCTGGCCTGGCTGATCGGCTGGCTGGCCTGTATCTTTCTGTTCGTCAGCGGTGCCTGAACGGCCTTGCGGCCGGTTGCAAGAAAGTGAAGCGCGCAGCGGTCATCGAGAAACTGGTCGACGCGATCAACCTGCCGATCGCCCGGTGGGATCGCGAGGCGCGGCTGGTCTTCTGCAACGTTCCCTACCTCGTCTGGTCCGGACGCAGCGAACTGCAGCTGCTTGGACGCACGGTGGAGCAGTCGTACGGTGCCGACGCGTGGAATGCCGCGAAAGGAGCGTTCGAACTCGCGTTTCGAGGCGAGGTCGTTTCGTATGAGCGGCTGCTTACCCACCAGGGCGGTGAGCCGCGCTGGGGACGCGTGCAGGTTTTTCCGGAGTTCGACAGGAACGGCGAGGTGGCGGCCATCTACACGGTGGCCTTCGACGTGCACGATTTCGTGACCACGCGGCTGGCGCTGGAAGCGGCGCGGTCGCGGCTGTCGCAGTTTGCCGAGAAGATTCCGTATCCGATCACCTACGTCGACCGCGACTGCCGGATCATCTTCGTCAATCGGGCGTACGTGGCAGCGTCCGGAAAGGAGGCTTCGCAGCTGCTGGGCAGGCACATCGGCGAGGCGCGTGGCGAGGCGCTGTGGACGAGTCACCGCCCCTATTTCGAGCGGGCGCTGGCCGGCGAGGAAACCGAATACACGCGGCAGGTCATATTGCCCGGCCAGGGGCTGCGCTGGATGCGGACCAGCTACGTTCCTGATTGCGACGACGACGGCAACGTGCTCGGCGTCTACACCGTGCTGGTCGACGTGCACGACCTCAAGTCGCGCCAGCAGCAACTCGAAAGCAGCATCGAGCGAGACCCGGTGACGGAGGCGCTTAGCCGGCGCGCGATCATCGACCGCATCGAAAGCGCGCTGGCCGACCGGCGCGCGGGGGCGGTAGCGCTGTTCTTCGTCGACCTGGACGGCTTCAAGACGGTGAACGACCTGCTCGGCCATCGCGACGGCGACGCCGTGCTGGCCCGTGCCGCGCAGGCCCTGCGGGGGGCGGTGCGCGGCGAGGACAGTGTCGGCCGATTCGGTGGCGACGAGTTCCTGGTGCTTGCGCGGGTCGCCGACCGATCGGGGGCAGGCGTCATCGCGCACCAGCTGGTGGGTGCGATTCGCGCCAGTTCCGCCGACCAGCCGCTGCCGGCGCAGGTCAGCGCAAGCGTCGGCTACGCGCTTGCCCCGGACGATGCCGACAGTGTCCTGAAGCTCGTGCAGCGCGCTGATGATGCGATGTACTTTGCCAAGCGCAGCGGCAAGAACCGCGCGGCGCACTGTTCGGCGGTACCGATCTGAGGCGTTGCGCCCATTGCCTGCAGTAATCGCGGGATACGGAACGCACTGGTAGAAGTACGGATCCCGCGGGCTGCGGCAATTACCACTGCGGCCGCCGTGATTTAGGATTCGAGTCCCGTCGCGCTCGCGGCACGCAAGCATTCCCACAGGAGACAGGCATGAAACGCAAATTCGTCCGGCGCGACTTTCTCGCAGCATCGGCCGCTGCTTCCGCGGCGATCGTCCTGCCGTCGCTGGCGCGTGCGCAAGCACTTGAAAAGCGCAAGGTCACGATCGCGGTCGGCGGCCAGAACCTCCTCTATTACCTGCCGCTGACGATCGCCGAGCAGCTGAAGTACTTCGAGGCCGAGGGGCTGGACGTGGAAATCGTCAACTTTGCCGGCGGCTCACGTGCGCTGCAGGCGGTGGTCGGCGGCAGCGCCGACGTGGTCTCGGGCGCCTTCGAGCACACGCTGAACATGCAGTTCAAGGGGCAGCCGATGCGCGCCTTCGTGCTGCAGGGAAGGGCGCCGCAGATCGTGTTCGGCGTCAGCACGAAGACGATGCCGAACTTCAAGTCGGTCGCCGACCTGAAGGGCAAGAAGATCGGCGTCACCGCGCCGGGCTCCTCAACCAACGTAATGGCCAACTTCGTGCTTGCCAAGGCGGGCATCAAGCCGACCGACGTTTCGTTCGTCGGCGTGGGCGCTTCCAGCGGCGCGGTGGCGGCGATCCGCTCCGGCCAGATCGATGCGCTGTCCAATCTCGACCCGGTGATCACGATCCTGCAGCGTGGCGGCGACATCAAGATCATCTCCGACACGCGCGATCCGGCCGAGTCCGAGAAGGTCTTCGGCGGACCGATGCCGGCCGCCTGTCTGTACGCGCCGGCGGCCTTCACGGAGACGAATCCGAACACGGCGCAGGCGCTGGCGAACGCGATCGTCCGCGCCGACAAGTGGATCCAGCAGGCCGGCCCGTCGGACGTGATCAAGGTCGTCCCTGAGAGCTTTCTTCTGGGTGACCGTGCCATCTACATCGACGCATTCCTCAAGGCCAAGGCGGCG
>JAHEDN010000027.1 GCA_024641225.1 Burkholderiales bacterium
TCCACACTTTCTCCGGAGTACTGCTGCGGCCGTTCGGGCACGCGCCCGACGACAAGATGCCGGCCGAGGACTTGTGGGTCTACCAGGCGGTCGGCAAGAAAGGCGAGGAGCTGACCGGCTACCCGGCGATCTCGATCTGGCATGAGTTCCAGTACTACCCGAACGAGTACATCACGGGTGCCTTCGACTGGATCTACGAGCACCTCGGCATGTTCATGTGGACGGTGGAGATCTGGAACCCGAAGAAGGAGGCCGGAATCGACAACCGCGAGTGGATCCACTGGTTCCGCGACCACCCTGTCGAGGACGACCTGAAGATGCTGCACTGGAGCGATCGCGAACTCGACGGCCACGGGCACATCGACTGGCGGCCGTTCGACCATCCGCAGCTTGGCCGAGTCGAGATCGGCGGCTGGAACAAGGTCAAGGCATTCAACAACCCGCCGCCGCACCGTCTCGAGGCGGAGGTTGCGCGCTTTCCGCAGTGGCTGCTCTGGCAGGCGCTGGTCTCGCCGAAGCTCGAACTGCGCGAGACGGAGGTCACGAGCATCGGTGCCGACACCTGGCGCGTGCGGCTCGTGGTACAGAACACCGGCTGGCTGCCCACCTACGTGACCAAGATGGCGCTCAAGCACAAGCTGCTGCGCGGCGTGCTGGCCGAGATCGTGCTGCCTGACGGAGCGAGTCTTTTCGACGGCAAGCCACGCGAGGAACTCGGCGAACTCGAAGGCTGGGCCTACCTGCACACCGGCATCAGCTTCTGGCCCAACAAGCGGCCCACCGCCGACCGCGCGCACGTCGACTGGATCGTGCACGCGCCGGCGGGCACGAAGATCGAAATGACCGCGTGGCACGAGCGAGCCGGCCGCGTCACGGCGGACGTCGTTCTGAAGTAGGCGCCAGGGCAGCGGACGCGGCACTGCGAGGCTTTCCGATGGCAGAAGCCTTCATCGTCGCCGCCCTGCGCACCGCCGGTGGCCGCAGGGGCGGCCGGCTCGCCGGCTGGCATCCCGCGGACCTCGCCGCGCAGGTTCTCGACGCGCTGGTCGCGAAACTCGCCATCGATCCGTCGCTGATCGACGACGTGATCCTCGGCTGCGTGGGCCAGGCCGGCGAACAGTCGAACAACGTCGCCCGCAATGCCGTGCTGGCCTCGAAGCTGCCGGAATCTGTGCCGGGCGTCTCGGTCGACCGGCAGTGCGGCTCTTCGCAGCAGGCACTGCACTTCGCCGCGCAGGCGGTGATTTCTGGTGCGCAGGACATCGTCTTTGCAGGCGGCGTGGAAAGCATGAGCCGCGTGCCGATGGGTCTGCCGGCCACGCTGCCGTACAAGAATGGCCTCGGCAGTTACATGAGTCCGGCCATGCGGGCGCGCTATCCGGGCGTCCAGTTCAGCCAGTTCGCCGGCGCTGAGCAGCTTGCGGTGAAGTACGGACTGTCGAAGGAGGTGCTCGACGAGTACGCGCTCACCAGCCACCGGCGCGCCGCCGAGGCCACGCGCGCAGGGCGCTTCGCCGACGAAATCCTGCCGATCGCGGTGCGTGACGCCGAGGGCAACGACAACGGAGAGGTGCACGTCGCCGACGAGGGCATCCGCTTCGACGCGACACGCGAAGGCATCGCAGCCGTCAAGCTTCTCGCCGAAGGCGGGCGGATCACTGCCGCCACCGCCAGCCAGATCTGCGACGGTGCCGCCATGCTGCTGGTGGCCAACGAACGCGGCCTCAAGGCGCTCGGCAGCAAGGCCAGGCCGTTGGCGGTGATTCGGCAGATGACGGTGATCGGCCACGATCCGGTGATCATGCTCGAGGGGCCGGTTCCCGCAACGCCGGTGGCGCTGCGCAAGGCGGGGCTGACGCTCGATGACATCGATCTGTTCGAAGTCAACGAAGCCTTTGCCTCTGTGCCGATGGCCTGGCTGAAGGCCACCGGCGCTGATCCCGCAAAGCTGAACGTCCAGGGTGGCGCGATCGCGCTCGGCCACCCGCTGGGCGCCTCAGGCGCCAAGCTGATGACCACCCTGGTGCACGCGCTGCGCTCACGCGGCGCACGCTACGGCCTGCAGACGATGTGCGAGGGCGGCGGGCTGGCCAACGTGACTATCGTCGAGCGCGCGTAGCGGCTGGGCGTGGCGGCGGTCTGGCAGCGTCGGTTTGAAAGTTCGCCAGGCCGCCCACGCATATGGCAGTGACTTCGACGGCCAGGCTCGCGTTCGCTGCTTGCGGCGCCGGAGTGCTGCTGCACCTTTACACGGCAATCTTCAAGGCCGACGGCGGCGTCAGCGCGTTTCTGGTCGGCCTTGTGTTGATCTCATGCGCGCCCTACGCCATCGCTGCCCTGTTGGCCCGAAGCCGTCGCGGCGAGGTACTTGGGCTCGGTGCCGCGGCCGCCTCGTTGGTTGCCGACCTCTACATGCACTACTCGGTGTTCGTTGCGCCAAAGGGCTCGACTGCCGCGCTCGGCCTGCTCTTCATGCCGATCTGGAACCTCGTCGTCGTCGGTCCGGCGGGCGCGGCGCTGCTGTGGATCGTGCACCGGCTTCTGGCAGACAAGCGCAAGTCGATCTGAGGGGCGCTTGCACGAAGCCAACGGTCAAAGCACGCCGCGCGCTTTGAGGTTGTCGATCAGCGCAAGCGTGCCGAAGGTCCACGGCGCGATCCGATCGCAGCGGTCGACCCAGTTCACCAGCGTGCCGAGTTCAGGCGACGAGATGCGCACCTCGTCGCCCAGCTCGTGCGTGAAGCCCAGCCCGGGGCCGCGGCGGTCCTTGACCGGCGCGAACATCGTGCCGAGGAACAGCATCAGACCGTCCGGGTACTGGTGGTTGCGGTTCAGCGTCTGCGCGACGAGATCTGCCGGCGAGCGCGAAATGGCGCTCATCCGGCTCGCCCCTTCCATCGTGAAGCCGTCAGGCCCGTCGACCGCGAGCGACACGGTCAGCTTTTCGACGCTGTCGATGGTGAAGCGATCGTCGAACAGCCGCACGAACGGCCCGATCGCGCAGGACGCGTTGTTGTCCTTGGCCTTGCCGAGCAGCAGCGCCGAGCGTCCCTCGAAGTCGCGCAGGTTGACGTCGTTGCCCAGCGCGGCGCCGACGATCTCGCCGCGAGGCGACACGGCGAGCACGACCTCGGGCTCGGGGTTGTTCCACTCGGACTGCGGATGGATCCCGACCCGCGATCCGGTGCCGACCGCGGCCATCGGCGGTGCCTTGGTAAAGACCTCGGCATCGGGACCGATGCCGACCTCGAGACACTGCGACCAGAGATCGAGTTCCTGCAGCACCTGCTTGACCCTGGCCGCCTCCGGCGAGCCGGCTTTCAGTTCACGCAGGTTGGAGCCGACGACCGGTGTGAGCCTGGCCCGGATCTCCTCGGCCCTGCCGGCGTCGCCCTTGGCGCGCTCCTCGATCATCCGCTCGAGCATGCTGGCGGCGAACGTGACGCCCGCCGCCTTGATCGGCTGCAGGTCACAGGGCGCCAGCAGGCGCCCGGCCGGCCCACCGCTCTCGCCGTCGCCGAGGAACTGCTCGATCCGGCCGAGCGCCGGGAACTCGCGAGGCCGCGCGATGGCCTCGCGCAGGTCTGATCTGGCGAACAGCCCGGCGACCGTCGCGGCGACCGCGGTGAGATCGCGCACGACGTCGCCGCCGACAACGACCGGACAGGGCCCGCCCTGCGCAAGCGACCAGACCCGGCCGATCAGCGCTGCCTGTGCGGCGTCACGCGGCAGGATCTCCGCAGTGGTCAGTCGGCGGACGGCGGGCGTGCTCATCGTTCAACTCCATGCTGGCGAGGCAGCGCGGCGCACTGCTGTCGAGTCACGGAAAGGTCGGCGGCGGGTCGAGATCCTGCAAACGATCGGCTGGCGGCGTCTCCGCGCTTCCCGGCCGCGCCTGTTCATCGCCTGCCTCGCGCCTTGTTCAGGCCGGTGACCTTCGACTTCGCAGTCCGCTTCGCCGCGGCCTTCCTGGCCCGCCGCTGCGGCAGCGGTGCCGGATTCTCGACCGCCTCGACGTGCACGAAGGTGCCGCCCTGGTACGTCTCGGCGCGCGGATCGCCGGGCTTCTCGCGCGCGAGCACCTCCGCGGCGAAGGCCTCGCTGTCATCCTGCGGCCGGTAGCCGAGCCGCGTCGCGTTGCTGTTGTCGTACCAGGAGCGGCGGTTGTTCGACACGCCGTAGACGATCTCGAAACGGATTTCGGGATGCTCGATGCCGATCGTCACCAGCTGCGCCATGTCGCGCGGGCTGATCCAGATCGACAGCCGCCGCTTGTCGATCGGCGCATCATTGACGTTGCCTATGCGCATGCAGAACACCTCCATGCCGTACTTGTCCGCGTACAGGCTGCCGAGCGCCTCTCCGAAGACCTTTGACACCCCGTAGCGGCCATCGGGCTTGATGTACACGCGATGATCGATCACGTGGTCGCGCCGATAGAACCCGACCGCGTGGTTGCTCGTGGCAAAGAGGATCCGCTTCACGCCGTTACGCTGTGCCGCCTCGAACACGTTGTAGCAGCCGATGATGTTGGCGCTGAGGATGTCGTCCCACGCGCCCTCGACCGAATAGCCGCCCAGGTGCACGATCGCGTCGACGCCCTTGGTGGCGCGCAGCATGTCGCTTATCTTCGAGATGTCGCCCTGCACGAACGTCTCACCCTTAGCGGGCTTCAGCTTGCGGTAGTCCGACAGCCGCAGCGAATATCTGCCAGCCAGTTCGCGCCGCAGGTGCGTTCCGACGCCACCGCCGGCACCGGTCATCAGGATCGTCTTCATGTCTTGATCAGCTCCCTTCGGCTCCAGTGATCGGCATTGACCGCGCCGCGCGGCGCACGCCCCTTCAGAATCTCGGCCGCCTGCGCGACGGTCTCCATCGACTGATGCTCGATGGCCGGCAAGGTGAGGCCGCCGACGTGCGGCGTGGCGATCACGTCGGGGCGCCGGGCAATGCGCGGCGTCGGCATCTGGTCGGGGTCGCGGCCGACATCGAGCGCCGCGCCGGCGAGTTGCCCGGAATCGAGCGCGCGTTCGAGCGCCTGCTCGTCGACGAGGTTGCCGCGCGAAACATTCACCAGGAACGCGCCGCGCTTCATCATGGCGAAAGCCGCATCGTTCATCAGATTCTCGGTTTCGACAGTGGCCACCGCCAGCGGCACCACGAAATCCGCCTCGCCAAGCAGCCGATCGAGCGGCACCTGCTCGACGCCCGCCGCATCCGCCTTCGTGTACGGATCGCTCACCAGCACCCGCATGCCGAAGGCCGCACCCAACGCCGCGACACGCCGGCCGATCGCGCCGTAGCCGATCACGCCGAGCGTGGCGCCCGCGAGCTCGCCTCCCATATGAGCGTGCGGCACTTCGCCGTCGTGATAGCGCGACGCGGCCTGAGTCACGCCGCGCGCGAGATCGATCATCATCGCGAACACCAGTTCGGACACGGAGGCGACAAACCCGGCACTGGACTGCGTCACCAGCACGCCCGCGCGGCTCGCCGCCGCCACGTCGACGTTGCGGATGTCGATCGCGCAGCGCAGGAACGCGACCAGCTTCGGCAGCGCGGCAAACAGCTCGGCAGGCGCGGGCGACTGGCGGTACGAGACGATCAGGTCGCAGTCGCGCGCCGCATCGACCAGCGGCCGGCCTTCGAGCGGCGTATCGGTTTCATTGAGCTTCAGTTCGCCGAGTGCACGCAGCCCGGCGAGGGCGCGCGGGCCATAGTAGTTCTCCCGCGTCTCGGGCGAGTGAGTCAGAAGGATTCGGGCCATACGCTGTGTTCCCCGGGTATGCGTCGAGGCCGGGGCTTCTCCCGCAGCCGCGGATCTCCAACCACTTCAGCCCGAGGCGCTGCGCCGATGCGTTCTGTTCTGAGCAGCGCGTATCCGGACCAACGCCGAGTCTAGGTTAGCGACTGAACCGCCACAACGAGAACACCCCACCGAGCCAGCCTCAAGGCGCGAATTCGCAACGCCTCCGGCAATTCCATCGACGTAAACTGCTTGCATGCAGACCCCGACAAGAAGCGACGGCTCGCCCGACTGGTCACCGAGCCCGCGTTATCCGGACTCAACCGTCCGCGTGCTCGACGAGAGCTTCAACGCATTGCGCCTGCCGCTGGCCAAAGTCGAGCGCCTGGCCACCGGGTGCCGCTGGGCGGAAGGCCCGGTGTGGTGCGGCGACGCCCGGGCGCTGCTGTGGAGCGACATCCCGAACAACCGCATCCTGCGCTGGGACGAAGAATCGGGCGCGGTCAGCGTCTTCCGCCGGCCGTCGAACTTCGCCAACGGCGCCACTCGCGACCGGCAGGGACGCCTGATTCACTGCGAGCACGGCGGCCGCCGCATCGCGCGCACCGAATACGACGGGCGTGTCGTGGCGCTGGCCGAGCGCTTCGAGGGCAAGCGGCTGAACTCGCCGAACGACGTCGTGTGCAAGTCGGACGGCTCGATCTGGTTCACGGACCCGACGTTCGGCGTGCTCGGCTATTACGAAGGCGAGCGCGCGACACCCGAGCTGCCGATGAACGTCTACCGGCTCGATCCCGGCGGCGAACTCAAGGTGGTCGCCGAGGGCATCAACCAGCCGAACGGGCTGGCGTTCTCGCCCGATGAGTCGACCCTGTACATCGTCGAATCGCGCTCGGTGCCGCGCAAGATCCTCGCCTACGACGTGGTCGGCGGTGGCCGCTCGCTGACCGGGCGGCGGGTACTGATCGACGCTGGCCCGGGCACGCCCGACGGGTTCCGCTGCGACGTGCACGGCAACCTCTGGTGTGGCTGGGGCATGGGCGAGGCCGGGCTCGACGGCGTGCACGTGTTCAACCCGGACGGAAAACTCATCGGCTGCATCGACCTGCCCGAGCGCTGCGCCAACCTGTGCTTCGGCGGCGTGCACCGCAATCGCCTGTTCATGGCGGCGAGCACTTCGGTCTACGCCCTGTACGTCAACACGCAGGGCGTGGCGTACTTCTGACGTGCCGTCGACGTCCACGACTGATCGCGACACCCTGTCCTCTGTCTGATCGCGGAATCGGGATAACATCTCTCGCCGGAAAGGGGTCCGGGGAGCCGAAGGCAAGACGAGCGAACCGCCGAAGCGCACAGTCAATCAGAACAGCGCGGCACGGCTTGGGTAGCGCGGGCAAACCTGAACACGCACACGAACTACCGCTGGTAGGAACTGCAACATACCTAGAACAGCCCGTCAAAGGAGAGACCATGAAACGCAGGATTTTTCTGTCCCATGTTGCCGGCGCAGTGGCAGCGGCCACGATTTCGCTTCCGGCCCGTGCCCAGGCGATCACGCTGCACGGTGCGTCGCAGTTCAGCGACGAGCATCCCTTCACGAAGGGCCTGCTGAAGTTCGAGGAGCTGGTGAAGAAGTATTACGGCAAGCCGATCAACTTCGTTCTGCACAAGAACAGCGAACTCGGGCTGGAGAAGGACTACTTCGCGTACATGAACCAGGGCATCTCGGTCGACTACGGGATCGTGTCGCCGGCGCACATGTCGACGTTCGCCAAGTCCGCCCCGTTCATCGATGCGCCCTTCGTTTTCCGCGATCACGATCAGATGAACAAGGTGATCGCCCAGGACGTGCTGAAGCCGATCGCCGACGAGATCGCCAAGAAGGCCGACGTCATGCTGATCGGTTATGGCGGCGGCGGCGTGCGCAGCATCTTCGCCAATAAGCCGATCCGCAACATGGCCGAGTTGAAGAACCTCAAGATCCGGGTGCAGGGCGCGCCGATCTGGACCCGCACGTTCGCCGCGGCCGGCATGTCGCCGACCGTCATCGCCTACAGCGAGATCTACAACGGCATCCAGACCGGCGTGATCGAGGCCGGCGAGAACGAGGCGGCCGGCGTCGAGCAGATGAAGTTCTTCGAGGTCGGTTCCAATCTGTCGCAGACCCGGCATGCGATCAGCATCCGGCCGATCTGCTTCTCCGGCAAGACCTTCCGCCGGATGCCGGCCGACCTGCAGGCGGCGATCCGCAAGGCGGGCACGGAAGCCGGCAACTGGGAGCGTGAACTCGAGTCGAGCAGCGACACGGCGATCCTTCAGAAGCTGGAGAAAGAGGGCAAGCTCAAGCTGCTGAAGTTCGACGAGCGTGACAAGCTGCGCGAGTCGATGCAACCGGTCCTGGCGGCATACGCCAAGGAAATCGGCGCCGAGGAGATCTTCGCGCGCATCAACGCCATCAAGTAGCGGCCTGAATGGACTGTGTGGCGGAAACGAGTTCCTCCGCCACGCTGCCGCCGCGCCCGCTTCCGCCGAGCCATCCCGCGGGAATGCGATGAGAAAAGTCGTCGATTGGATCTATCGCGGTCTGCAGGTCCTGCTGACCCTGTTGATCGCCATCCTGATCTTGCCGGTAACGATGCAGATACTGGCCCGGTTCTCGGACCGTGTGCCCAACTACATCTGGACCGAGGAGATGGCGCGCTTCTGCCTGATCTGGATCATCATGCTCGGTGCCAGTGTCGCGGTGCGCGACGGCGCGCACTTCGACGTCGATGTACTGCCGCATCCGAAGACCCCCTTCGGTCTGGCCGTGAGCCGCATGGTCGTGCATGCGGCGATCTTCCTGGTCGCGCTGATCTTCCTCGGCTTCGGCTGGAGGTTCGCCGAGTTCGGCTACGACCAGAACTCCGAGCTGACCGGCATCAACATGATCACGATCCACCTCGCGTGGCCGGTCGCCGGACTCACCTGGGTGCTGTTCACGCTGGAGAAATTCTACGACGACTACCAGTTGATGAAGAAGGGCAAGGCAGACGCACATGAGCCCGGCTGAAGTCGCGCTGATTTTGTTCGGCATCTTTGCGGTGCTGGTCGCCGTGCGAGTGCCGGTCGCCTTCGCGCTTGGGCTCGCCTGCGTGCCGGTGTTCTTCATCGATGAGCGGCTTACGCCGTTCCTGCTGCTGAACGAGATGCTGAAGTCCTACAACTCGTTCCTGCTGCTCGCGATCCCGTTCTTCATGCTGGCCGCGAACCTGATGAATTCGGCCGGCATCACCGACAAGCTGATCAACCTGTCGCGCGCCCTGGTCGGTTGGATGCCGGGCGGACTCGGCCATGTCAGCGTGGTGGTGAGCATGCTGTTCGCCGGCATTTCAGGCTCCAGCACCGCCGAAGCTGCTGGCGTCGGCGGAGTTCTGATTCCGGCGATGAAGAAGCAGGGCTACGACACGGAGTTCGCGGTTGCCCTGGTCGCCTGCGCGGCGGTCATGGGCGTGATCATTCCGCCGAGCATCCTGATGGTGGTCTGGGGTGGCGTGATTTCGGTGTCTATCGGCGGGCTGTTTCTTGCCGGCGTGCTGCCCGGGACGCTGATGGGCCTTTCCTTCATGACGGTGGTCTACATCTACGCCAAGCGCCGCGGCTACCCCGTCTATGCCAAGCCCACCTTCAAGGAACTGATGCTGGCCATCGGCCAGGCGATCCTGCCGGTCCTCACGCCGGGCATCATCGTCGGCGGCATCGTCTTCGGCTTTTTCACGCCGACCGAGGCCTCGGTGGTCGCAGTGCTGTACGCGATGGCACTGGGCATCTTCGTCTACCGGCGCCTGGGGCCGAAGCAGTTGTGGCAGACCATGTACGACTCCGGGCGCTTTGCCGCGATCTCGCTGTTCTGCATTGGCACGGCATCCGCTTTCGGCTGGCTGCTCGCATATTTCAAGATTCCGCAATTGTTCGTGAATATGGTGTCCGGATGGGGCGGCGGGATCACCAGCGTCGGCTTCATTACGGCGTTCTGCTTCCTGTTGATCGGCTGCTTCATCGATGCCATCCCGGCAATCATCATCGTCGGCACGATCCTCGCACCGCTGGCCGAAAGCGTCGGCATGCATCCGATCCATTTCGCGATCATCGGCGTGATTTCGATCGCCTACGGACTGGTGACGCCGCCCTATGGGCTGTGCCTGATGATTTCCTGCACCATCGGCGGTATCAAGATCAAGCAGGCGGTGATGGACACCCTGATCCTGTTCATACCGATGCTGCTGGTGCTCCTGTTTGTCATCCTCATCCCGGACGCGCTGCTGTGGCTGCCGCGCACGCTGATGCCGAAGCTGGTCCAGTGACATCGAGGTGACGTAGACCGGCCGTTCGAACCGAACGGCCGCTGCTCTTACCTGGTCGCGTTGCTGGTGTCAGGCGTCGCTCAGTGCGGCGGCGCAGGCCCGGACTCCTTGACGGTGATGCGCCACAGCGTTCGCGGATCGTCCGGGTCGGTCAGCGTCGCCGAATGCAGCAGCGAGGCGTTGTCCCAGAGCGCGACGTCGCCGACGCCATAGCTCAGGCGATATTGGTACTTCTCCTGCGTCGCATGCCGCTTGAGTTCGTCGAGCAGCGACAGGGCCTCGTCCTCGGGCATGCCCTCGATGCCGAACGAACTGCCCGAAACCGCATACAGCGCCCTGCGCCCGGTGACCGGATGCGGCCGCGCGATGCGATGGCGCACCCACTGCATCCTGCTTTCCTGCTCCTCGGTCAGCAGCGACGCGACCGTGCGCGAGTGCTCGTCGAGATCATCGCGGTTGCCGTAGTGATGAAGGGCGACCAGAGGCTCGACCGTCTTCTTCATTGCCGCGGACAGATCGTCATAGGCGGCGTACTGATTCGCGAACACCGTTTGACCACCTCGCTTCGGCGCCTGGACCGAATACAGCATCGTCGCGCGCGCCGGGACGTCGAGGTAAGAGTAGTCGCTGTGGAAATACGTGCCGGCATCGGCCAGCCCGATGGGCTGACCGTCCTTCTTCACGTTGGACAGGATCAGGATGTCCGCGATCTCGGGATGATGGAACTGGTCGATCACGTGCGGCTCGGGCGGCCCGAAGCGCCGCGCGAAGGCGTGGAAGAGTCCGGGCGTCAGCTTCTGGCCGCGCAGCGCCAGCACCTGCCCGGCGAAGAACGCACCGGCGATTTCCCGGAAGCCCGCGCCGTCGAGCGGCTGGGCAAGGTCAATCTCGCTCGTCTCGAGACCGAATCCATCGCACAGCTTGTGAAATCGGGCCATTTCTCTTCCTGCCACGCTCGGCGCCGCGCACCGGCGCAGCCGATGATGACCACCGCGCCTCGGCGCCGGCTCGCGTGAGGTTCGCCGGCGCAATGCGTCGCGCGCGCCCGGTGATCGAGCCTCGCAACCGCGAACGCGGCTATTTTCCGAACACCGTCTTCAGCAGGTCAGTGCTCCTGGCCGCCGGGTTGGTGCGGATCTTCTTCTCTTCCTCGCCAACCATGTAAAAAAGGCCGTCAAGCGACTTGTTGGTCACGTAGTCGTCGAGGTCCAGAGACTGCCGACCCATCATCGGCACGCTCTCGTATCGTCCCATCATGTCCTTGTAGGCGCGGGTCGCGCCGACTTCGCCGACCTTCTGCGACACGATCGGCTTGAACGCCGCGTAGAGTTTGTCGTGCGTCTTGCGGCGGAAGAATTCCGTGGCCGCCGTGTCGCCGCCCGTGAGGATGCCGCGTACGTCCTCCAGCGTCATGTCGCGGATCGCGTCGCCGAAATAGCGGGCCGCCTGCGGCGCGGCGGCCTCAGCTGCGCGGTTCATGCTGAGGATGAACTCGTCGACCTGCTTCTGGAAACCCGCCATCCGCGCGACGTCGGCCACCTTCTGGATGCTCGACGGCATCAGGATCTTCACTGCCGCGTTGCCGAAGTACCCGTTGACCTGCGAGAGACTGCCGACCGCCCGCTCGGTGCCCACTGCAAGCGCTTCCTTGATCCCCGCCGCGTTGGTCTTGTCGTCGCCAGTGCCCACGTTCGCCCCGGCCGCCGGCATACCAGGCAGGGTCCCGGCACCCTTCAGGACGTCGTCGAGCTTGGGCATCTGCGCCGCGGCTGCGCACGCGACGAGCACCCCAACGACCAGCGCCAAACCTCGTCTCATGGTGTTCTCCTCTTTGCACTTGATGACTCTGCCCCGAACGTGCCGTCCGTCGCAGGAGAAAACACTAGCACCCGCGCCGCCACCGCTTCTTGTGCCTTGTCAGCGGGACGCCGCAGCACGCGCGACGCGCACGGGCAGGGCTCATGTTACGAGGCATCGTGCCTGCGCTACGGCAGGCTTCGGACCCGCCTACTCCTCGCGATACTCCGCCTCGCGCAGCTTCGCGTGTGCGGCGGCCAGGCGGGCGATAGGCACCCGCGGGCCGGAACAGGAAACGTAGTTCAGCCCGGCGTGATGGCAGAAGCGGATCGACGACGGATCGCCGCCGTGCTCGCCGCAGATGCCAACCGAAAGCGTCGGCCGCCGTGCGCGGCCCTTGCTGATCGCCAGCTTCATCAGTTCGCCGACGCCCTTGACGTCGAGCACTTCGAACGGGTTGTCGCGCAGCAGGCCTGCCTCGTAGTAAAGCGGCAGGAACTTGTTCTCGGCGTCCTCGCGGGAGAACGAGAAGGTCGCCTGCGTCAGGTCGTTGGTGCCGAATGAGAAGAACTCTGCCGTCTCCGCCATCCGCGTTGCGCGCAGGCAGGCACGCACCACCTCGATCATGCTGCCGAACCTCAGCGGCACCGGCACGCCGTAGTCCGCCTCCACGCTGGCATGGATGCGCGCTACGCGTTCGCCGATGCGTTTCAGTTCCTCGACCGTCACCACCTGCGGCACCATGATCTCCGGCTGCGCGTCGATACCCTCACGGCGGCACTCTGCGGCCGCCTCGACCACCGCGCGGATCTGCATCTCGTAGATCTCCGGGTAGGTCATCGCCAGCCGCACGCCGCGGTGGCCGAGCATGGGGTTCACCTCGGCCATCGCCTTGACCTTTTTCAGCACTTCGGCCTTCTTCTCGATCAGTTCGTCTTC
>JAHEDN010000376.1 GCA_024641225.1 Burkholderiales bacterium
GTCCGTAGAATCGTGGCCTCGCAGTAACTCCAGCCGCGTCCGCGCGGCGTTACCGATGCTCGAACAGCAGACCCTCTTCCCCGCCAGTGACGGCGGTGAATCACTGACGCTAGCTGCGTTTGCGCAGCGTGCATACCTCGACTACGCGGTCTCGGTGGTCAAGGGGCGCGCGCTCCCGGACGTGGCCGACGGCCTGAAGCCGGTGCAGCGGCGCATCCTCTACGCGATGGATCAGATGGGCCTGACGGCGAACGTCCGGCCGGTCAAGAGCGCGCGCGTGGTCGGCGACGTGCTCGGCAAGTTCCATCCGCATGGAGACAGCGCGGCGTACGACGCAATGGTGCGGATGGCGCAGGACTTCTCGCTGCGTTATCCGCTGATCGACGGGCAGGGCAATTTCGGCTCGCGCGACGGCGACGGCGCTGCAGCGATGCGTTACACGGAAGCGAGGCTCACGCCGATCGCCCGCCTGCTGCTCGACGAACTCGACGAAGGCACGGTCGATTTCACCGCCAACTACGACGGCAGCCAGCAGGAGCCGAAGTGGCTGCCTGCACGGCTTCCGTTCGTGTTGCTCAACGGGGCCTCGGGGATCGCGGTCGGCATGGCGACCGAGATTCCGTCGCACAACCTGCACGAGGTCGTCGCCGCGCTGCAGCTCGTGCTGAAGGACCCCAGGACCTCGCTCGATGAACTGCTTGCCGTGCTGCCGGGCCCGGATTTCCCGGGCGGCGGCCAGATCATCTCGGCCGCCGGCGATATCCGCGAGGTCTATTCGACAGGCCGCGGCAGCCTGAAGGCGCGCGCGCGCTACCGCTTCGAGGATCTGGCGCGGGGCCAGTGGCAGCTGGTCGTCGACGAGTTGCCGCCGGGCACGTCCGCGCAGAAGGTGCTCGAGGAAATCGAGGAACTGACCAACCCGAAGATCCGCTCCGGCAAGAAGTCGCTGACGGCAGATCAGCAGCAGCTCAAGCAGATCGTGCTGGCGCAGCTCGACTCGGTGCGCGACGAATCGGGCAAGGACGCCGCCGTGCGGCTGGTCTTCGAACCGCGCACCTCAAGAATCGACCGCGATGCGTTCGTGACCATGTTGCTGGCGCACACCAGCCTCGAGACAGGAGTGCCGGTCAACCTGGTGATGATCGGCCGCGACGGCCGGCCGCGCTGCAAGGCGCTCGCGGAAATCCTGGTCGAGTGGATCGATTTCCGTGTCGACACCGTGCGCCGGCGCAGCCGGCATCGACTGGCGAAGGTCGAGGACCGCATCCACATCCTCGAGGGGCGCCAGGCGGTCCTGCTGAACATCGACAAGGTGATCCGGCTCATTCGCAACTCGGACGAGCCGAAGCCGGAGCTGATGCGCGCATTCGACCTGAGCGAGCGGCAGGCCGAGGACATCCTCGAGATCCGCCTGCGCCAGCTGGCGCGTCTCGAAGGGATCCGCATCGAACAGGAGCTGGCACAGCTGCGCAAGGACCAGGCTGCGTTGCAGAAGCTGCTCGGTTCCGAGTCCGCGCTGCGCCGGCAGGTGAGCAGGGAGTTCGACGAGGATGCTAAGAAGTTTGGCGATCGGCGCCGCACGTTGATCGAGACTGCGCAGCGCGCGATGGCTGAGGCCAAGGTGCTCGACGAGCCGGTCACGGTGATCGTCTCCGAGAAGGGCTTCGCCCGCGCGCGCGGCGGCCATGGCCACGATCCCGCGCAGCTGACCTTCAAGGCGGGCGACGCACTTTATGGCGCATACGAGTGCCGCACCGTAGATCACCTGATCGCCGTCGGAAGCAACGGTCGCGTCTATACGGTGCCGGTTTCCGCGCTGCCTTCGGCACGTGGCGACGGCTCGCCGGTGACTTCGATGATTGATCTGGACAGCGGCACGCGCCTGGTCGGCTATGTCGCCGGCACGGCCGCGCAGCAGTTGTTGCTGGCCACCTCCGCCGGCACCGGATTCGCCTGCTCGATTGGCGACATGGCCTCGCGCGTTCGAGGCGGCAAGCAGTTCGTCAGCGTAGAGGAAGGCAGCGTCCCGCTACGACCGGCGCTGGCCGCGGCCGGCGACGACCGGATTGCCTGCGTTTCGGGGCAAGGGCGCATGCTGGTGTTCGCCGCGAGCGAGATCAAGTCCCTCTCCGGCGGCGGTCGCGGCGTCATCCTGATGGGGCTCGATGCCGGCGAAAAGCTCGTCGCGGCTGCGCCCTGTGGCGAGCATGGGGTTATCGTGGAAGGACAGGGACGCGGCGGCAAGGCGGTGCAGATCCACGTGCGGGCTCGTGAATTGCAGTCGCACGCCGGCCACCGCGCCCGCAAAGGCACGCTGATCACGCCGCGCGTGAAGCCGACGGCGCTGCGCAGGCCAGTGTCGACAGCGGCAGGATGAGGCGGCGCGCTCGCCGGCTGCTTGCGGCTGTTGCGCTGGCGACCGCTTGTGCCGGCGCGCTGGTCACCGGGTGTTCGACCGTGAATCCGTACTACGACCCGACCAAACCGCATCATCGCCCCGAAGGGTTTCAGAACATCGATCCGGCGGCCTGGATGCCGCGCTCGTTCGGCGAGTTTTTCCGCTGGCAGCGCGAGCGGCGGGCACTGGAGATCCCGGCGCCGAATATGGATCTCGCCGCGATCGTGCCGGACCTGGGTTTCATCCGCGGCCGGACCAACCACTTCTCGGTGACCTGGATCGGGCACGCCACGGCGCTGGTGCAGATCGGGCACACCAACGTTCTGACCGATCCGCATTTTTCGGAGCGCGCTTCGCCTGTGCAGTGGGCGGGCCCGAAGCGCTGGCAGCCGCCGGCGGTGCACGTCAACGAGCTGCCGCACATCGACGTGGTGCTGATCTCGCACAACCACTACGACCACCTCGACGAGAACTCGGTCCGTGCGCTCAACGCGCAGCCCGGCGGCCCGCCGCTTTTCGTCGTTCCGCTGGGACTCGAGCGCTGGCTCGAATCGGTCGGCATCAGCCACACGCGCGCGCTCGACTGGTGGGATTCGGTGCAGGTCAAGGACGTCACCGTGCACCTGACTCCCGTGCAGCACTGGAGCCGGCGCACGCTGGCCGACACCAATACGACGCTGTGGGGCGGCTTCGTCGTCGAGGGCGAGAGCCGCGGCAGGACGCGGCGCGTCTTCTTCTCCGGCGATACCGGCTACTCGAAAGATCACTTCAACGAAATCGGCAAGCGCTTCGGCGGCTTTGATCTCGCGCTGATCCCGATCGGCGCCTACGAGCCGCGCTGGTTCATGAGCGCGCAGCACGTCAACCCGGAGGAGGCGGTGAAGATCCACCGGGATCTGCGCGCGAGACTGTCCGTCGGCATCCACTGGGGCACGTTCGAGCTGACCGACGAGCCGCTCGACGAGCCGGTCGCGGACCTCGCCGCTGCGAGCAACCGGCTCGGACTCGGCGAGCGCGAGTTCATCACGCTGCGGCATGGCGAGACGCTGCGGCTCGATCCCTTCGACAATCCGTAGCCGTCCGGCTCAGCAACCCTTCCGCACGCGGGCCAGCGC
>JAHEDN010000377.1 GCA_024641225.1 Burkholderiales bacterium
CTCCAAGGCCGCGCGCGGCTATCGGCTCGCGGCAGGCGAGGCTGCTGCACCGGTCAAGGCCAATGCCCGTGCGGTGGTCGGCGCGCTGCCCCGAGGCGCGACGCTCGCGGCGGTGCTGCGCGGCGTTGCGGAGCGAGGCACGACGATTCTGCTGGCCAACATTTCTCCGCCTGGCGAGGCTAACGATCCGGAATTCGTCCACCAGGCGCGCGTTGCCGTCCGGCGCTTGCGGTCCGCGGCGCGGCTGATAGGCGAACAGGCCGGCTGGCCAAAGGCACTCGACGGCGACCTGCGCTGGATCAGCCGTCGGCTGGGCGCGGTGCGCGACTGGGACGTGCTTCAGGCGCAGACGCTGCCTGCCTTGACGGCCGCGCTGCCTGCGCCGGCCGGGTCGCTGGTCGAACGAGTGCAGGAACTTCGGCGCGCCGACGACGCTGCGCTGCGATCGGCGCTGACCGGCGCGCGCTTCGCGCGGCTGGCGCTGCGTCTGCTGCGCTGGTCCAGCAGCGCCACCGACCGCGGGCCGACGCTTGGCTCCTCCGCACGGAAGCTTCTGGTGCGGCTGCATCGGCGGCTGTTTGGCTCGGCGGCGTTTTTCGTCGCGCTGACGATCGAGGAGCAGCACCGCGTTCGTATCCACGCCAAGCGGCTGCGCTATGCGCTCGACCTGTTCGCCGGCGCGCTGCCGGTCAAGCCGACCGCACGCTACGTTGAGCACCTGGCGCACCTGCAGGACGAACTCGGCGCGCTCAACGACGCCGTGGTCGGTGCGGCACTGGTGCGACGGCTCGCACGTGGGGCGTGCATCGATGCGGAGCCCGCCTGCGACTGGCTCGGCGAACGGCGTCAGCAGCACGCGCTGCGCGCCGAAGCGGCACTTGCCGAACTGGTCCGGCTGCCGCAACCCTGGAGCTGAAAGCCCCATTGCTGATCCCGGTCAGCCAGCCGCCGGGCCGCCGGGCGTATCGTCCAATCGCCGCCCGGTTGCAGCGCTGCGCCCCGCGACCGGCTTGTCGAACCCCATAGGAGCCTGTGATGAAGAACCGTTACGGTTTTGGAAAGACCGTGGACCTCGACTTCGAGTCGACGCTGAAGAAAGTCGGCGAAGAACTGGCCAAGGAAGGCTTCGGCATCCTTACCGAGATCGACGTGCAGGCGACGCTGAAAAAGAAGCTCGGTGCCGACATGCCGCCGTACCGGATCCTCGGCGCCTGCAACCCGCCGTTCGCGCACCGGGCGATCAGCGCCGAGCCGACGATCGGACTGCTCCTGCCGTGCAACGTGGTAGTGCGCCAGGACGACGCGGGCAAGGTGCAGGTCGAGTTCATGGACCCGGAGGTGATGGTGCAGCTGGTCGACCGGGCCGAGGTGCAGGGCATCGCCGCCGAGGTGCGCGAGCGCCTGCAGCGCGCGTTCGCCGCGATCTGAGCGCCGCCGCTCGGGGCAGCCCTCGATGCCGGCGCGGTTGCGCATATACCCCCAGGGGTATATAGTGCGCGCCATTCCAGATTGAGGAGTCGTCATGCCATCGAAGTCCCGGGCCGCCGCCGCATTTGCGCTTGCGCTGGCCGCGCTGCTTGCCCACGGCACGGCCGGGGCGCAGGCGCCGGCCGCGTCGGCAGCGGTCGAACTGCGCGAGGTCGAGGACGTCTACGCTGCCGATGCCGTCGTCGAGTCGCTGCATCAGGCCACGGTGTCGGCGCAGATCGCCGGCCAGCTGACCCAGCTTCTGGTCGACGCCGGCGACCGCGTCCGGCGCGGCCAGCTGCTGGCTCGCATCGACACCCGCGAGACCGACGCGCAACTGGCCAGCGCCGGGGCCCAGGTGGCGCAGGCCGAGGCGGCGCTGGCGCAGGCGCAACTCAATCATGAGCGCACCAAGAGCCTGGTCGCACAGAACTTCCTCAGCCAGTCGGCGCTCGACAAGGCCGACGCCGACCTGAAGACGGCGCGCGCCGCGCTCGACGCTGCGCGCGCCGGCACGACGCAGGCCGTGACCGGGCGCAGCTTCGCCGAACTGCGCGCGCCGATCGACGGCGTGGTCACGCGGCGGCTGATGGAGCCCGGCGAGCTGGCCACGCCGGGCCGCGGGGTGGTCGAGATCCACGATCCCGGCGCGCTGCGCGCGGTGGGCACGATTCCGCAGTTCGTGCTGCCGCGCACGGCGCGGGTCGAGCGCGCCGAGATCGAGCTGCCGTCGGTGCAGCGTCGCCTCAAGGCGGCGCGTGTCACGGTACTTCCGGCGGCTGATCCTCGCCTGCTCTCGACGCAGGTCCGCGCCGACTTGCCCGCTGACGCGCCGGCGGGGATCGTTCCGGGCATGGCGGCCAAGGTGCTGGTGCCGATCGGCCGTAGCCAAAAGCTGGTAGTTCCGACCGCGGCAGTGATCCGCCGCAGCGAACTGACTGCCGTTTACGTGCTGACCGATGGGGCCAGGCAACTGCGCCAGGTGCGCATCGGCAATCGCGTCAGCGACGACGCCGTCGAGGTGCTGGCCGGCCTTTCTGCCGGCGAGCGCGTCGCGCTCGACCCGGTGCGCGGGACCGGTGCGATCTGATCGAACTTCGAACGTCAATCTACAAAGGAGACAACAAATGGCACATGTCGTGGTGATGGGCGCAGGGCTCGGTGGCATGCCGATGGCGTACGAGATGAAGGAGCAGCTGCGTCCGGAAGATCGCCTCACGCTGGTCGGTCTGGGCGACACGTATCACTTCGTGCCGTCGAACCCCTGGCTGGCGGTCAACTGGCGCAAGCGCAAGGACATCGAATTTCCGGTGGCGGAGTACCTGGCGAAGAAGGGCATCGCCTTTGACGGGCGCGGCGTGAAGCGCGTGCACGCCAAGGAAAACCGCCTCGAACTGAACGACGGCGCGACCCTCGGCTACGACTACCTGGTGATCGCCACCGGGCCGAAGCTCGCCTTCGACGAGATCGAAGGGCTCGGACCCACCGGCCACACGCAGTCGGTCTGCCACATCGATCACGCGGAGAAAGGCGCTGCCGCGTGGGACGAATTCGTCAAGGCGCCGGGGCCGATCGTCGTCGGCGCGGTGCAGGGCGCCTCATGCTTCGGCCCGGCCTACGAGTTCTGCTTCATCATGGAAACCGACCTGCGGCGGCGCAAGATCCGCGACAAGGTGCCGATGACGTTCGTCACCGCGGAGCCGTACATCGGGCACCTCGGTCTCGGCGGGGTCGGCGACTCGAAGTCGATGCTCGAGTCCGCGCTGCGCGACAAGCACATCAAGTGGATCTGCAACGCCAAGGTCACGAGGGTCGAGGCGGGCAAGATGTTCGTGACCGAGCACGACGAGGACGGCAAGCAGAAGAAGGAGCACGAGCTGCCGTTCCGGTACTCGATGATGCTGCCGGCCTTCAAGGGCGTCGACGCGGTGTTCGGCATCGAGGGCCTGACCAACCCGCGCGGCTTCATCCTGATCGACGAGAACCAGCGCAACCCGACCTTCAAGAACATTTATTCGGTCGGCGTCTGCGTGGCGATTCCCCCG
>JAHEDN010000378.1 GCA_024641225.1 Burkholderiales bacterium
GCGCCTGCGCCTGCGCTGCGGCGCCAGCTGCACCCGGCGCCGCCGGCGGTGCGCCTTCGCCGGAAGATGCGAGCGACCGCAAGGCGCTGTCGATGTCGCGAACCGACGTGTATTGCAGCGGAAAGACGCCGACCGACATGCCCTTCAGCAGGTCGACATCGAATATGCGGACGATCTCCAGCCAACCGTCGATCTGGTTGCGCGAGCCGGCCAGAATGAGCAGGTTGCGCAGGATGTCGACGCGCAGCAGCGCCTCGGGCCGGGCGATCGGCCGAAGGATCTCCGCCATCTCGGCAGCACCGATGTATTTCAACGGCACGATGACCGTGCCGAACCCCGGTGGCAGCGGAGACTGCTCGACGCGCTTGGGGGTCGGCACCACACCGCGCAGCGCATCCGGCGGACCGACGTGATAAACGCCGGCCCCATCCTGCACCATCAACAGTCCATTGCCCTGAAGCACGGCTTCGAGAACTGAAAGTGCCTGATCGGCCGGTACCGGTGCCGCGGTCGATACCGTGACCGTCCCGCCGATCGGCTGGTGCAGAACATAGGTAAAGCCGAGCAATTCGCCGAGGACGGCGTGGATGACCTCGCGTACCGGCGCCTGCTCGAACTTGAACGAAACGTTCTGCGTCGCCGGGGCGCTCGGAGCGCCGGGACGCGGCGCAGCGAGCACGACATCGGTGCCCTTGTAGAAGCGCGTGGTCGACTCCGTGGCCGTGCTGTTCCCGTTTCCGCCGGCGGTTCCGCTCGGCCGGACAACCGAAGCGGACTGCGGCGGCGAGGCCCCGCCCTCCCTTGCCATCGGCCTATCGCTCGCAGGAAGGCCTCCGTCGCCTGCGAACACGGGTTGCGTCTGCTTGGCGGCAACAGGCGCAGCCGCGCCGGCAGCATTGCCCTGGTCCTGCGTCGTCCAGCCGTTCATTTCAGATGTTGTCGTGCAGGCACCTGCAAGCAGTGCCGCCACGCATGCAGCAGAAGCCAAACGAACTCGATAGACGAGGTGCATAGTTCTTCTCATTCGGTAAGTGGCGGCAGCCCTCTCTGGGCGCGGCGGGCGTTGATCCGTTCGAGCCTCTGGCGTCGCAACTGCTCGCGCGCGGCCTCGCCTTCGGCCCTGGCGGGCCCCGCGGCTGCGGCTTGCGATGTCGTCGGCTGCGCGGCACCGGGCGCGGCAGCCTGACCGACGGCCGACTCCGGAATGCCGGCCTTGCCGGCCGCGCCAGGCACGGACGGTGCGACTGTGTTCAACGTAAGTCCAAGTTGGCGCTTTTCGCCATTGCCGCGCACCAACGCAACGCCCCGCCCTTCTTCGCCGGCGACCTTCCATTCGCCAAGGCTGGCCCCGATTGCAACGCGCTCCACCTTGCCATCCCTGAGAACGACGATTCCGCCACGACCACCTGCACCGTAAGTGCCCAACAGGCGTATGTCCTTGAAGGGATCGACCGCATCCTGGCCTTCGCCTCCGGAACCGCTGCGCGGCGCAACTTTTCTCGTCGGTGCAAAGAGCGGGCGTTCCACGGTTTCGCGATACCGCGAGACGTCCACCGGCTCGGCCGCCCTGGCCACCGCCACGTCTTCAATCGCCGGCGACAAGGGAGCGGGTTCTGCCCAGCGCGACCGATTGTCGTCGCTCCAAAGGTAAACGAGCGCTCCTGCGAGAACGAGATTGAGCGCCAGCACCGAGCCCATGGCATCCACTCTCATTTTTGCAGCCTCAGCACCGCCACCGTGATACTGCAGGAAACGATCGGCGTGCCGTCTTCCGCGACGCGCCGGGTCGTCTGCAAGACGAGATTTTCGAAGCTCATTCGCGGCGTCTCGCTCTGCAGCGCAGCCAGCGCGACCTGGACCCCGCTGAGCGGCCCCTCGGCCCCCAGCGAAACGCCGATCCGTTCAAAACCGGAATCGCCACGCGGCGGAAGCACCTGGCTCGATGCGACCGTAAGCCCCGCCGTCTGCAGCGCCCGGCGCGCGACCTGCTGAAGGTCGTTGCCGACCTGGGCGGCATCGCGCTCGCCGGTGTACCCGAGCATTGGCAATGCAGCGCGTGCCTGCTTCAACGCCTGCTCCAGTTGGCTGCCGGTGTCGCGCAGCCCCAGCAGGCGCGCGTATCTCGGCTCGATCTCTTCGAGCGTTTCGTCTGCCCAACGATGCTTCTGCACGACATACTGGCCAGCCAGAAGCGCAAGCAGCAGCACCGCCCCAAGGGTGATCGCCACGGAGATCAAGGCCCGCCGCTGCAGCAGGTTCATGGCTGCTTGCCCTCCGTGCCAACACGGAACTCGATCGTGAAGCCCTCCTTGGTCCCGGCCGGCGCCCGCGTGATTCCCGACGGCGCCCGGACGTCGCGAAACGCCGGGTTCGCACCCAGCGTCTGCAGCAACTGCGCGGCATTGTCCGCCTGGCCTGAAATCCTGACCACGCCGCCAGCGATCTCCAGCCGGCTGAGCACTGCGTCGTCCGGCAACTGGCGTGTGATCTGATCAATCAGAGCCACGATATCCAGACGCTGTTCGGAAGCCTTGCTGAGCAGGCGCACTTGTTCACCGAGCCTGGCCAACTCATCGCGCATCTGCGCCTGGGGCTTGATCGCGCGCGACAGCTCGTCGCTCTTGCGACCTGCCTCGAGCGCTCGTTCGCGCAACTGCAGCGTCGGCGTGATGGCGAGCGCGGCCAGCAGTACGGCCGCCACCATTAGCAGCCCGAACAGCGCCCACCGCATGCGCCGGGCACTCGCCTGTCGCGCCGCCTCGCCGTAGCCCGGAATGGCAAAGGGCCGTTCTCCGCCGACCCACACTTCGGGGAGCGCGCCACCCAGGCGCGCGCGAAGCGCTTCGAGTTGCTGATCGATCAGTTGCCGCGATGTCATCGCGATCCCGACCCGCAGCCGGTCGCCACGCTCGACGTGATATCCCCAGACCAGATCCGCCTCGGGAAACGGGCTCGACGAGCGAACGTCGAGATCGACGGCCTGGCGCACTTCGGCTTCAGTCAGCCGCGGCAGCGTCAACGTGCGCCGAAGCACCGTCTCTTCTTCCAGTTCCACGGCGACGAAACGGACCCTCGCTGGGGCCGCGACCTTGCGGGCCGACATGCCCTGCCGCACGGATTCCGTTCCGTCGGCATGAACGACCCGAACGGGCTCATCGGGCGTGAGCCAGCGGAACGCCCGCCAGCGCAGCGCCTCGGCCCAGCCATCACGCAGGAATCCCGGCACGGTCGTCAGATCGATGCCGAACAAACGCAGGCTGCTTCGATCGAGGTTCAGCGCCATCGCCGTTTCATTCCGAGGTGGCCGGTTCGACGACTCGCTCGACCCACAGTGTCTGCCACGGCAATCCGTCCCCGGCAGCAGCAATGTCGAGAACTTTCCGCGTCACCAGCCGGGCGCCGTTCGACAGTTGCACGGCAGCCTCAACGAGGTAGCGCGGGGATTGCGCGCGCGCAACGTAGGCCGCCGGGAAACGGGTCGTGTCCGCCAGCGACCCGCTCGCCTC
>JAHEDN010000379.1 GCA_024641225.1 Burkholderiales bacterium
CCCTTGTCTTTTCCGCTCATTGCGGGCCCCGGGGCGCTCGCAACCATATTGCTGGCCTTTGCGGGCGTGCCGCTGGGTTCAGTGCAATTCTTTGCGCAGATTGGCGTGATTCTCCTCGTGCTCGGCATCACCTTGATCCTGATGCTCGCCAGTGGGCCGGTGATGCGTGTAATCGGTGTCACCGGCGGTGCCGTGCTGAGTCGCTTGACCGGCGTCCTGCTGGCGGCGCTTGCGGTGCAATTCGTAATGGACGGGATTGTCGGCGCGCTGGCACTGAGCTAGCCGACCGGCGCCATCGGCAGCAGCAAGATCTCGTCCGGGAGTGCACGAGCCCCCCGGTCGAGTCGCTCAGTCTTTCTGAAACGCGAGGTCCCGGACCGCGTGGCCGAGCCGTTGGCCGCGATTCTCGAAGCGTGTCACGGGTCGGCTGGCCGGCCGGGCGACGAAGCCGCCTTTGCCGGCGAGATTGCTAAAGCCCGGGCATGCATCGAGAACTGCGAGCATCTGCTCGGCGTAGTCCTGCCAGTCCGTGGCGAGGCGAAGCTGCCCGCCCTTGACGAGTTTCCGCAACAGCAATCGCGCAAATTCAGGCTGAATCAGACGTCGCTTGTGATGGCGTTTCTTGTGCCAGGGATCCGGGAAAAAGATCAGTATTTCATCGAAACTGGCATCGGGAATCTGCTCGCCGAGCACTTCAACGGCATCGTGATCGCTCACACGTACATTGCGGAGTCGGTCCGTATCGATGCCGAGCAGACAGTGCCCGATGCCCGCCTTGTGCACTTCGATCCCGAAGTAGTCTCGATCGGGGTTTCGCCGGGCCAGTTCGAGCAGAGCCTCGCCATTGCCAAAACCGATTTCCAGCGTACGCGGCGCCGATCGTCCATACACCGCATCGAGGTCGAGTTCGCCAGAAGCAAAATCCATGCCGTATTCGGGCCACAGGTCCACGAGCGCTTTCTGTTGCGCTTTCGTGATGCGGCCCGCTCGAACGACGAAACTACGTATCCGTCGCGCGGATGCCGGATGCTCGGCTCGCTCCGGCGGTGAGCGTCCTTTTTCTGCGTTCTTGCTGGTCACGGGTTAGAATTTCAACCTACATAAGACCAAAGATAAGGCGCGACTGCGCCGAGGAGAATCAGATGGCTGCAAGTGGTGATTTGGCAACGAGTCTCGCCTCAGACGCAAGGTCGCTCGTAAAGCGTACCTGGTGGGTATTCCTGATCGGCGGCATCGCCGCAGTGATCTTCGGCATCCTCGCTTTCATGAATCCCGGCATCGCGCTGATGGTACTGGCGATGTTCTTCGCCGCCTGGATCCTCGTTGATGGTGCCTCCAACCTCATCGGCTCGATCCAGAATCGGGAAAAGGACGGCTGGTGGATCATGCTGCTGATCGGAATACTCGGGATCTGCGTCGGCGGCTTCGCATTGTTTAACCCACCGGTCAGCATGCTGGCGCTGGTTTACCTGGTCGCTTTCCAGGCGATCCTGTTGGGCGTGTTCCTGCTGATGCTCGGTTACAAGGTACGTGCCGCAACTGAAAAAGAGTGGATTCTATACGTGACCGGCGCATTGTCGGTGCTGTTCGGAATCCTCGTGATCATGCAACCCGCTGCCGGCGGCGTGAGCATCGTGTACATGGTGGCGAGCTGGGCAATCCTGATCGGTGTGTTGAAGGTTTTCTTTGCCTTCAAGATCAAGAATATTCCGGACGCGATCGGCGAGCGTCTGGGTACCGGCGGGTAGTCCACTGCGGCAATGGCGCCGGTCCTCTGCGGCCGGCGCCGATTGCTTTGCTAGGCTTCACGACCGGCAATGCGCCCGCCGAACACACAGCCGCCCAGAAACGTTCCTTCCAGACCTCGCTTGCCGTTCATGCCGCCGCCACCGAAACCGGCTGTTTCACCGGCCGCGTAGAGCCCGGGGATCGGCTCGCCGGAGCTGCACAACACGCGGCTCGACAAGTCGGTCTGCAGGCCGCCCATGCTTTTTCGGCTGACGATGAATTCACGGATTGCGATCAGCGGGCCGGCTTTCGGGTCCAGGATCTTCTGGTATTTGCAGGTACGCAGCCGGTCGCCGATCCAGCGGCGCGCGAACTCGATGCGGCGTAACTGGTCATCGTTGTGAAAACGCGGACCGAGGCCGATGCGCTCGTCGTAGGCGGTTGCCGCCTTGGTCGCGGCATCGAGGTCGACTGAGTCGTCGCCGACCAGCGCGTTCATTTTCTCTACCAGTTCAGGCAGGGTCGGGGCAACCACGAAATCCTCGCAGTTCCGGGTCACTTGCTCGTAGAGCCACCGGTTGCCGAACAAGATGTCCCGCGCCACTTGCTTCCGATTCTTGTCGCGAAACGCAGGATTGAATTCTCCACCGGAGATCGCCAGTTCCTTCAACGCGATCTTTCGGTTCAGGAGTTGCCACGAATAGGCGCGCTCCTGGCGACAAACCTGCGCGACCAGGTCGTGCGTGTCGAACCCGGTCACCAGCGGCATCGGTCCGATGCGCTCGCCGCGCCAGTTCAGCCACAGGGCGGATTTCGGCGGCACCAACGACAATCCATGGGCCGGCTTGCGTGGCTTCCAGTGATGCACGCCCGCGGCGTAGTTCCATTGCCAGTCCAGGTGCGTAATCTGCGCGTCGAGTTCGGCGGCTGCGTCATGCAACCGGCCATCAGCGTACTTGTGCGAACCGTTCAGCAGCGTCTCAGGCGGCCGGCTCCAATCCGCGTGCCAGTTCTGCCTGACGCGCTCGAGATTCCCGTTGATGCCTCCGGAAGCGATGATTACGGCCTCGGCATGCGCGTCGAACTCGGCGCACGACTCCTCCGTGGTCCCCCGGCATCCCGTGACCCGACCATTGGTCGTGAGCAGCGATTCGACGCGATGGCCGAAGCGCAAGTCCACGAGCGAGCTGTTCCGATGGGACAACAGGTGGCGATTGGTCACTACCGCCAGCTCGTGACCGGTTCCCCAGACGATGTGCCAGCGCGGGACGGAGTTACCCGGCGTGTGCAGCCCGCGTTCAACCCAAAGCGGCATGGGCATGAACTCCACGCCGATTCCACGCAGCCAGTCGAAGACTTCCGGGTTCGCCCGGTTCACATAGGCCTCGGCCCAGGCGCGAGGCCAGCGGTCCCCCGGGCCGAATTCAGCGAACGCGTGCCAGTCCTTCAGCCCCAGTTCAACCGTGTCACGAATCTTGTATTTGCGCTGCAGGGGCGTGCCGGCGAACCAGATGCCGCCGAAACTTTCCTTGGCCAGACCGCCCATGTTCGCCTCGACGTCGCGATCGAGCAGCAGGACGCTTCGGCCTCGCTCAATCAGTTCTATCGCGGCTGCAACTCCCGCGATTCCTGCACCGACAACGATGACGTCTGCTTTGTAGGTCGGCACCGTTCAGTTTCTCCGCATTGCTTCGGCCAGATCGATCTCCTTAAAGACATCGGCGGAGCCCATGCCGAGTTTCTGCACCAGCATGACCGCATCACTGACCGGCAGGTC
>JAHEDN010000380.1 GCA_024641225.1 Burkholderiales bacterium
CGATCGCCTGCGCGCGGCCGAGGGCGTGCTCGATCTGAGCATCGGCAGCCGGCAGGGGAAGAAGGGCCGGCCGCTGCTCGACTTTCGCCTGTTGATCCGACCCGGGGCGCTGGCGGCCGTCAGCGAACTGTGCTTCCTTGAAACGTCGACGATCGGCCTGCGCTGGCGGTGCGAGCAGCGCATCTGCCTCGCGCGCAGCACCGACGCGGTCGAGGTCGAGGGGGAGCGCCTGCGCCGCAAGCGCAGCGCGCTGCCCGACGGGCGCGCCGCGCTCAAGGTCGAAAGCGACGACCTGATCCGCTTCGAGGGCCTGATTCGCAGGCGCGCGGCGAAGTTCCGCGGCGAGCACGGCAGCGGGGACTCGTGAGCCTCGAACGAAAGTCGGCCGACCTGGTCTCCGTGCTCGATCGCCACGCCGAACTGGCGATCGCGGTGAGCGGCGGCGTCGACAGCATGACCCTCGCTCACGTCGCGCGGCGTTACTCGCGGGCGGCGGTGACGGTCGTTCACGCCGTATCGCCCGCGGTTCCCGCCGAGGCCACCGCGCGGGTGCGGCGCCACGCTCAGGTTCATGGCTGGACGCTGCGCCTGATCGATGCCGGCGAAATGGCCGACCCTTCGTATCGCAGCAACCCGGTCGACCGCTGCTTCCACTGCAAGACGAATCTCTACGGTCGCGTTCGTTCGGTCACCGGGCTGCAGATTGCCTCCGGCACCAATGTCGATGACCTGAGCGATTACCGCCCCGGACTCGCAGCGGCGCAGCACTACGACGTGATCCACCCGTTCGTCGACGCCGGCATCCGCAAGAGCGACATCTACGCCATCGCCGCCGCGCACGGGCTCGACGATCTTGCCGCGCTGCCGGCGCAGCCGTGCCTGGCCAGCCGGATCGAAACGGGCATCGAGGTCGACGAGCCGTCGCTGCGATTCGTCGAGAACGCCGAGAAAGCGCTGGCCGGAATGCTGCCGCACGCGGGATCGATCCGCTGCCGGATCACGGCCGCAGGCGTGGTCATCGAGTGCGCGACGCTGCCCGAGGGCAGTGATCGGCTGCACGTCGAACGCTGGGCCGCCGCCGCATGCGCCGCCAACGGCCGGCGCTTCGCCGGCCTGCGGCCCTACCGGCGCGGCGCGGCGTTTCTCAGGAGTGCGGCGTGAAGGACTTCGAACTGGACTGGGAGCGCGAGCAACGCACCGGCGTCGCGGAAGCGCTCCTTTGCGACGGCAAGTCCGCGGCGCAGATCGAGGCGATTCTGGCCGCCGCCGGAGAGCGCCGCCTGCTGCTGACCCGGCTGGACGAGGCGAAGCTGGCGCAGTTGCCGCAGGCGCGGCGCAACGCGCTCGATTACGACCCGCTGTCGGGCACCGCCTTTCACGGCGGCCGCGTTGCGCCGACCCGGGCCGGGCCGGGAATCGTCTGCGCCGGAACGTCCGACCTGCCCGTGGCCCGGGAAGCAGCGCGCAGCCTCGACTTCGCCGGCTACCAGGCGCCTGTCGTCGCCGATGTCGGCGTCGCCGGGCTGTGGCGCCTGATGCGGCGGCTCGATGAGATCCGCTCCTTCAGGGTCGTGATCGCTGTCGCGGGCATGGAGGGTGCGTTGTTCAGCGTGCTCGCCGGCCTGGTCGATGCGCCGATCATTGCCGTGCCGACGTCGATCGGCTACGGCGTCGCCGCTGGCGGCCACACCGCCCTGCACAGCGCGCTGGCGTCGTGCGCCACCGGGCTGGTCGCGGTCAACATCGACAACGGCTTCGGCGGCGCCAGCGCGGCGATCCGCATCCTGCGGCGCTTGGACGAGCGCAACTCTTCGCCCTCTCTTTGAAGCCGCGGCAGGCAGCGCCCGCAGGCGACGGGTGCCGCGTACAGTGCGCGCGATGAACGCGGAACCCGCCGTTCCGAAGCGCATCCTGCCGGCAATCGTGCTGTCTCAGCTCGCGGGCACGTCGTTGTGGTTCGCGATCAACGCGGTCGTGCCCGACCTGCAGCGCGACTGGCAGCTGCCGGCGGCCGCGGCCGGCACGCTGACCTCCGCCGTGCAGGCCGGATTCATCGGCGGCACGCTCACTTTCGCGCTGCTGACGATCGCCGACCGCTACTCGCCGCGACAGGTCTTCCTGCTGTGCTCGCTCGCCGGCGCCGGCTGCAACGCGACGGCGGCGCTGCTCAACGGCCAGTACGAAGCACTGCTCGTGCTGCGCTTTGCCACCGGCTTCTTTCTTGCCGGCATCTATCCGGTCGGCATGAAGATCGCCGCCGGCTGGTACACGCGCGGGCTCGGCGCCGCGCTCGGCCTGCTGGTCGGCGCATTGGTGGTCGGCACGGCCACGCCGCATGGACTGCGAGCGCTCGGTGCGCAATGGCCATGGCAGACGGTGATGTGGGCGGTGTCGGCGATTGCGGCTGCCGGCGGCGCGCTGATGTACGCGCTCGTGCCGGACAGCCCGTCGATGCCACGTGCTGCGCGCATCCGGCCGCAGGCGCTGGCGGTGATCTGGACCGACCGCAAGGTGCGCGCCTCGGCGCTCGGCTACTTCGGCCACATGTGGGAGCTGTACGCGTTCTGGGTGCTGGTGCCGCTGATCGTCGCCACACGGCTTTCCGCCGGGGCCGTGCCCGCGGCCTCCTTCGCAATCATCGGCGCCGGTTTCTTCGGCTGCGCAGTCGGCGGCCTGCTGGTGCGGCGTTTCGGCAGCGCGCAGATTGCCGCGGCTCAGCTGGCGGCGAGCGGCGTCGCCTGCGTGCTGGCGCCGCTGCTGCTCGATGCGCCGCTGTGGCTGTTCATGACATGGCTGCTGGTCTGGGGGGTCACCGTGGTCGGCGACTCGCCGCAGTTCTCCACGCTCACCGCCCAGAACTCGCCGCGCGAGTCGGTCGGCAGCGTGCTCACCTTCGTCAACTGCATCGGCTTTGCGATCAGCATCGTCAGCATCGAACTGTTCGCACGGGCGGCGCAGCACTGGCCACTGGGGATGGTGCTGCCGTGGATGGCGATCGGCCCGGCGCTCGGCCTGCGCGCGCTGGCGCCGCTGCTGCCTCGGCCGGCGGCGTAGACAGGCGGCACCGCTCCGCTACGGCAGCGGCGCGCACCAGGCCTCGATGTTTCGCCTTACCTCGTCGGGCCGCTCGGTCAGCGGCCAGTGGTGGCACTCGATTCGCCGCACCTCGCCGCGCGGAAACCGCGCGGCGATCGCCTGCATCGCGGGGAGTTCGGCAAAGGTGGCGCCAGTGGACAGCAGCACCAGCGTTGGCGCCAAGAACGACTCCGGCGCAGCCACTGGCCGGAACATCTCGACCAGTTCCTGCAGGTAGTGCGCGGTGCGGAAGGTGCGCAGGTCGGCGCGGGTCGAGCTGTAGCGGCGGATGAACTCCGCCTCCGCCTCGGGCGAGCCGAGCGAGGCGCGCGCCAGCTCGTCGAGCGCACGCAGGTCGAGCGGCGGAATGCTCTGCCGCCGCAGACCGAGCGCATTGAGACCGCGCAC
>JAHEDN010000381.1 GCA_024641225.1 Burkholderiales bacterium
CTCCGGGTTGTACAGGCTGTGCAGCGGATGCCAGGTGCCGGGGTCGACCAGATACTCCAGCCGCTGCCACACCGTCAGCGCGCCGCGCTTGTTGATCTCGGCGGCCGGCAGGCCGACGTTTTCGCGTGCTTTTCTGGCTGCCGCGAGTTCGGCTTCAATGGCCTCGAGTTTCTCGCGGCTGTCTTTCGAACGGGCGATGCGGTTGTCCTTCAGCACCTTGCCGAGGGCGGGCATCTTCTGGAAGTAGGGCCTCATGGCGATTCCTGTGTGCGCGCAGGCGGCGCGCGGTTGGCCGCGGTCAGTCGCGGTTCGGCGTGTGCCCGCAGGCCATGCCCGAGATGATGATCTTCTGGATGTTCGACGTGCCTTCGACGACCTGCAGCGACTTGGCGTCGCGGTAGAAACGCTCGGCCGGGTATTCCGTCGAGTAGCCATACGAGCCGTAGATCTTCATGCACTCGTTGGCGGCATGCACCGCCGCCTCGGACGCCGCGTACTTGGCGACCGAGGTCTCGAACTGGTTCGGCTTGCCCTGGTCCTTCAGCCACGCAGCGCGATAGACGAGCATCTGCGCCGCATGGTGTTCAACGGTCATCTCGGCGATCTGCGCCTGGACCATCTGGTGCTGCGAGATCGGCTTGCCGAACTGCGTGCGCTCGTTGGCATACTGGATCGCCAGGTCGAGCGCGCCGCCGGCCACGCCCAGCGCACCGGCGGCACAGCCAATCCGCGTCTGGTTCAGCTGCCACATGCAGATGCGGAAGCCGTCGCCGGGCTTGCCGAGCACGTTCTCCTTGGGCACCTTCATGCCTTCGAAAGCGAACTCGCCCGTGGGCGAACAACGCAGGCCAAGCTTGGTCTCGATCGCTCGCGCCGAGCAGCCAGGCATGTTCTTCGGTTCGATGATGAAGGCCGTCATGCCCTTGTTGCCGGCCGCCTTGTCGGTGTACGCGTACAGCAGCCCGGCGTCGCCGACCTGCGCCTGCGAGATCCACATCTTGGATCCGTGCACCTCCCAGTGGTCGCCGCGGTCGATAGCGTGGGTCTTCATGCTGGCGACGTCCGAACCCGTGTTCGGTTCGGTCATTGCGAAGAAGCCGAGCTGCGTGCCCGCGACCCAGCCTTCGATGTACTTCTTCTTCTGCTCCGGCGTGCCGAACTTCGCGACCGTCAGCGCCGGCCCGAGGTTCTGCATGTTGAACGGCAGGCGCCACGATGCCGAAACCTTGGCGATCTGCTCGGCCATCAGCACGGATTCCATGAAACCCATGCCGCTGCCGCCGAACTCCTCGGGCAGCGCGCAGGAAAAGAAACCGAGTGAACCCATCTGGGTCACGCGGTCGGCGCGGAACTCGTGCTTGAGTTCCTCCTGCTCGAGGGTCGGCGCAATTTCCTCTGCGGCGAAGCGCTTGGCCGTGTCCTGGATCAGCTGCTGTTCAGAGGTCAGTTCGAAATTCATGATGGGCTCCGGTCCGGTTGGCTGGCAGGCGCCGTCAATTGATGATCAGCAGGACGGCGTCTTCTTCGACCTTGTCGCCCTTCTTGACGCGGATCTCCGAGACCGTCCCGCTGCAGGGCGCGGCGATCGTGTTTTCCATCTTCAGCGCCTCGATGACCAGCAGGTCGTCGTCTTCCTCCACTTTCGCGCCGGTTTCGACCAGGATCTCCACAACGCTGCCCGCCAGCGGTGCCCGCACTTCTTCTGTCATGGTTGGTCCCCTCTCAAATGGATGAGCCGTTGCCAGCGCCACCGGCGCAATACCCCGCGCTGCGCAGACGCCGGCCGGGCATGAGCGCGCCGGGCCGCCCCAAGCGCGAATCCCCGAGTGCGAAGCACGAAGGTAGTTCAGTGAGGTCTTTTACCGAATGCGGCCTGTTACCCCTTTGTCTCGGATCAAACCGCGCAGGTCTTGCCGGAAAAGCCGGTGCAGGCGCGGCGCCATGACGCCTGCAGGCCCTTCCGATGCTCCGCTCCTCTGGGGACCGGCTCCCCTCGGGGTTGATGGGCAATTGCATCGCCTCAGCCGCTGTTCAGGAATGCGTCACCAATCGCCTTGATGCCGCCAACTCTGACGCGGCGAAATCGTCGGTGAGTATCCCGCTAGACTGGACTCTCGAGCGGGCGAAGCGAGACCGGATGTCGGCAGGGCGCTCCCCCGCCACCTGCTCGCCAATTGAGTCGAACGCGCGAGCACGAGACCGCCGCTATTCAAAGACCTGCGAGTAAGCCGACGGGAGATCAACTTGCGCGCGCTACGTTATGACTCGTTCGGCCCGATCGGCGCCGTCCTGCGGATGGCCGAGGTGGCCCAGCCGCGGCCGGCGCGCGGCCAGGTGACGGTGCGCGTGCATTGCGCGTCGATCAACCCCCTCGACTGGAAGCTTGTCGAGGGCGAGTTCAGGATGTTCTTCAAGAGCAAGCCTCCGGCCGGCGTCGGCACCGAATTCAGCGGCACGGTCGAAGCGCTCGGCAGCGGGGTCACAGGGCTGGAGATCGGCACGCCGGTGGTGGGCTACATCAATCCGAACGCGCGCCCACCCGGTGCGCTGCAGCAGTTCGTCGCGGTCGATGCCAAGGACGTGCAGCCGATCGACGCCGGCGACATGGAACGCGCCTGCACCGTGCCAGTGGCCGGGATGTCCGCGCTGCAGATGTGCCGCCTCGCCGAGGTGCGCAGCGGCAACCGCGTGCTGGTGCACGGGGCCTCCGGCGGCGTCGGCAGCTTCGCGGTGCAGATCGTTCGCGCGCTGGGCGGAAAGCCGGTCGCCACCGGCAGCCGGCAGAGCCAGCCGTTGCTGGCCACGCTCGAGCCTGAGGCAAGCATCGACTACACCGCGAAGCGCCCGGAGTCCTGGGGCGGCCCTTTCAGCGCCGTACTGGACTGCGCAAGCACGCTCGGCAGCAGCGAGGTCGCCGTGCTGCTGTCATCCGGCGGGCGCTACGTGCGCACGCTGCCGGCGTTTCCCTGGGTCGTGCTCGATCCGCTGCTGAACCCGCTAAGACCGATCAAGCATTTCACGCTCAAGCTGGCGCCGAACGCCGACGACCTGCGCACGCTGCTGACCTGGATGCGCCGGGACCGTCTCCGCCCGGTCATCGCAGAGCGGTTCCCGTTCAGCAACGCGATCGCCGCGCTCGAACTTTCGAAAAGCGGCCGCGCGCACGGCAAGCTGGTCGTTCACATCACCTGAGGATTTCCGCCCGGCAGGCGATGCGCCCGCGCAAAACGACGGCCGCGATTAGGCTGCCGCAGCAAAGCGCGCCAGCGCCGTATCGACGTCGCCGAGTTCGATCTCGATCGCCAGCAGCCGCTTGACGTAGTGCGACACGGCAAGCTCGTCGGTCATGCCGATGCCGCCGTGCAGCTGGACCGCCTCCTGGCCGATCGCGCGCAGCGCCCGGTGCGCCATCACCTGCGCCGCGTCGAGCGCGCGATCGCCGTCCGGCGCATCGACCT
>JAHEDN010000382.1 GCA_024641225.1 Burkholderiales bacterium
TCCTTGGTGTTCAGTACCGCATCGCGGCGCTGCCGGAGAGCCCGCTGCCGGTCCGCCTCGCCGACGAGCGCGTGGGTTACTTCGTCACCGAATACCGCGACCTCGCGGCCGATTACTCGCAGGACGGCCGCACGCGCGTGATCCGGCGCTGGCGCCTCGAAAAGAAGGATCCGGCGGCGCCGCTATCGGAGCCGAAGCAGCCGATCGTCGCGTACCTCGACCGCAACATCCCCGTCCACTTGAGGCCGGCGGTCGAGGCGGGCGTGCTCGAGTGGAACAAAGCCTTCGAGCAGGCAGGCTTCAAGGACGCAATCGTGGTCCGCAGGCAGCCCGACGACGCCGGATGGGATGTGCTCGAAGGCCGGCACCTCGCGGTGAAATGGTTCATAGACTCGGCGACCGATGGCGCGACCGCCATCGGACCTTCGCAGATCGATCCGCGCAGCGGCGAGATCCTCCACGGTGCGGCACTGATCCCGGAGCATTGGGCGCGAGTTCTCGGGCGTCGCTTCGTCGAAACGCTGCCGCCTCGCGTGCAGCAGGGCTTCGAGGGCGCAGGTGATGCGCTTGAACCGGGGCAACATTGCTCGTTCGCCTTCGATGCGCTCGAGCACGTGTCGTTCGCCTTTGAACTGATGGTGGCGCGCGGCCAGCTCGTGCGCGACAGCGCAGCGGCGCGCGCCTTCGTCGACGCTGCAATCAAGGCTGTGGTGATGCACGAGGTCGGCCACGCGCTCGGCCTGCGGCACAACTTCAAGGCATCGACCGCATTTGACAGCCGGCAACTGCAGGACCGCGCGTTCGGCGCCGAAAACGGCCTGGCCGCATCGATCATGGACTATGTGCCGGTGAATATCCCGGCGGAGGGAGACCAGCACGTCGGTGCGTTGCAGATGGGCACGATCGGCGCTTACGACGCGTGGGCGATCGAGTTCGGCTACCGGCAGTTCGTGACTGGCGAAGATGCCGCTGCGCTCGGCGCCATTGCGGCACGCTCGGCAACCGATGCGAGGCTTGCCTACGCGACCGATGAAGACGCGGGCGGCGACGGTTTCGTCACGGGCTCTTCAGCGGGCCTCGATCCGTTGACGAATCGATTCGATCTCGGTGCCGATCCGCTCGCCTATTTCGAACGGCAGTTCAGGCTGGCACGGGAACTGTGGCAACGTACCGAGAGGCTCCGCCTGGCTGCGGACGACGACTATCTCGTCTATCGCCGCAACCTCGAGCGCGGCCTGCTTTACGTGCAGATCGCCGCGCCTGGCATCGCCAAGTACCTGGGTGGCGTTTACGTCAATCGCGACCGCGCCGGCTCCGGCCGGCCGCTGCTGACACCGGTCGAAATTACCAAGCAGCGCGGGGCGCTGCAGCTGCTGACGCGCGAACTGCTGGGCAGCGACAGCTTCCGCTTCGACCCGCAGTTCATGCGCCGGCTCGGCATCGACCAGTTTGCCCGCCGCGAGGGGGGAAGGCTGCGCGGGCCGGACTTCAGCCTGTCGGAGGCAGTGCTTCGCATCCAGCGCGGTGCGCTCGACCAGTTGATGTCCGAGTCGCTGGCGCAGAGGCTGGCTGATGCCGAGCCGAAGGCAGACGACCCGCGCGACCTGCTGTCTTATGCCGAGGTACAGGCCACGCTCACCGACGCGGTTTGGAGCGAGCTGAACGCCGGCCGCGACATTGACAGCCTGCGCCGTAACCTGCAGCGAGAACATGTCCGCCGCCTCGCGGCTGCCTTGCTGCGGCCCACGCCGTCGGCGGCAGCGGACGTGAGGCCGGCGCACCGCGCCGAAGCCCTGCGTCTCCAGGCACGGTTGGTGAGGGCGCATAAGAAGGGCGGCCTGAATCCGGCCACGCGCGCTCACCTTAGCGAAAGCCTCGCGACGCTGCGGGAGGCGCTCGCCGCGCCGCTCACGAGACAGGGGGCGTAGCGACTGCCGGCGCCGGTGCCGATCGCTTGCCGACCGCGAATCCTCAGCCGCGGTGGCTGTGCTCGTCGTGGCGCGACAGTTCCTCGCGAAGCGCCCGCTCGACGAGGTCCTGCAGCGTGATGCGCAGCGCGAGTTCGGCTTCTTCGCCGAGCCGCGTCATCGCCTTGTCGATGGCGGGTTGCATCAGGTCGCGTACGGCGGCATTGACGTGCTCGTGCAGCCTCTCCGTCACCCGCTGCAGTAGGGCCGTGCGCAGCGCCTCGGCGCGCTCCGCGAGCGCCCCGTCTTCGGCCGCAGGCATCACGGTCGCAGGCGCCTCCTGCGGCGCCTGATCCACGACATCCTGCGCGGGTTCCTGAACTGCAGCCTCGTCGATTTCGAGGGCAGGTTCCTGCTCGGGCAGTTCGGCTTCCGCGCCAGCTGGCTCCGCCTCTGCCGCGACATCGGGAGGAAGTTCGACCTCGGCCTCGGCCGGGGAGTCGGCGGCGACGGCCTGGGTCATGGAATCGACGCTGTCGGCCTCGGCTGGCGCTGCTGGCAGCAGTGCCGGCGGAAGTGCCGTGTCGAGGTCGATCGCCGGCAGAAAGATTCGATCGGTCAGCACCGGGATCGACGGGTCGTCGATTGCGCCCAGGATGGCCCCCGGCGGCGTATACGGCTGGCTCATTGCGCTGCCTCGTTTGCGGTCGCGAACAGTTCACGCTTGGTGCGGACCGCCGCGCTCACTCGGCGCTCCGGTCGTGGGCCTGCGGCGCGTAGCCTGCCTCGCGGTAGACGCGGAAGCGCTCGCGCGCGCGCAGGCGGTCGTCGTCGTCGCGCGAAACGATCTCGATCAGGCGGTCGAATCGGCCGTTCAGCGACGACAGTTCAGGGGGTACCTCGTCGTCGAGGTTGACCAGCACCGGGCAGGCCGTACCGAGGCCCTGCAGCGAGGCGGCCAGCAGTACCGGCGTTCGCGCGGCCAGCGGCGAGGCAATGTCGACATGCGGCACGAAGTCGAGCGCGGAAAAGGTCCAAAGCGCCGCATCGAGGCGCGCGAGCCGGTCGGCATCGCGCGTGAACAGCAATACGCGGCAATCCGATGCGCGCGCCCGCCGGACGACGCGGCAGGCGTAGTGCAGCCGATGTTCGACGTTGAAGTGAAAGTCGATGCGCACGGCCGGATCATAGCCAGCACCGCGCTTTGCCGCGCGGTTGACCCGGCCCGCTCCGCCGGATCAGCCGGCCCGCTGCATCAAAAACTGGGTCAGCAGCGACACGGGCCGCCCGGTCGCGCCCTTCGCCTGGCCGCCTTTCCACGCGGTGCCCGCGATGTCCAGGTGCGCCCACGGAAAGGCCCTGGCAAAGCGTGCCAGGAAGCACGCGCCGATCACCGCGCCGGCCTTGCCCGGCGCGCCGATGTTGGCCATGTCGGCGAAGTTCGACTTCAGCTGTTCCTGGTAGTCGTCCTGCACCGGCATCCGCCATGCCGGATCGACGGCCGTCCTCGCCGCGGCCAGCAGCTCCTCGGCAAG
>JAHEDN010000028.1 GCA_024641225.1 Burkholderiales bacterium
GCGCGGCACGTGTCGACGTCGAGACCGGTCCAGTTGCCCTGGCTGTCCGCTGCCGAGAACCCGGCCAGGCCGGTGTTCACGCCGCAGACCACCGCCCCGCGCGCCTTGATCGCGTCGAGCGTCTTGCCAGCGTGCGCCGGCGTGGCGACCGCCGCAGCGGCGATCGCCGCGCTGCCCAGCAGCGCCTTGATTGAAGTTTTGTTCATGTTCGGAAAGCCTCCTTGTTTTGAATTCAAACCTGGCCGCGGCCCACATGCGGGGCACGCGACCGGCCGTGCAATCTAGCACCGCGGCAGAGGCAGCAGCAATGCGCCTGTTTCGTAGGGCGATGCCGGCTTTTCATAATTCCGCGCTGCGCCGCACCAATGCCGTGATCGCAAGAATGGGCGAAGCGCACCGCGCGGCGACGATGCCTTCGCTTTCCTCGGTTCAGGCGGGCGGCTCGGCCGCCATCGCCTCGACCGGCGCCGGTTCAGTCCCGTTGGCGTCCGGCGCCTCGTGCTGCGCCTGCATTGCCCACAGTCGCGCGTAGGCCCCGCCGGCGGCGAGCAGTTGCCCGTGGCTGCCACGCTCGACGACACGACCGCCGTCGAGCACCACGATCTGGTCGGCATTGACGATCGTCGATAGCCGATGGGCGATCACCAGCGTCGTGCGGCCCGCCGCGATCGCCTCGAGTTCGGCCTGGATCACGCGTTCGGTCCTGCTGTCGAGCGCCGAGGTCGCCTCGTCGAAGACCAGGATCGCCGGGCGCTTGAGCAGGGTGCGCGCGATCGCCACCCGCTGCTTCTCGCCGCCCGAGAGCTTCAGCCCGCGTTCGCCGACCATCGTGTCATAGCCGTCCGGCAGGCGGCTGACGAACTCGTGCAGTTGCGCGGCGCGCGCGGCAGCAATGATCTCGTCCTTCGTTGCCTCGGGGCGGCCGTAGCCGATGTTGTATTCGATGGTGTCGTTGAACAGCACAGTGTCCTGCGGCACGATGCCGATCACCGCCCGCAGACTGGCCTGCGTCACCTGGCGCACGTCCTGGCCGTCGACCAGCACGCGGCCGCCCTGTGCCTCGTAGAAGCGGAACAGCAGGCGCGCCAGCGTCGACTTGCCGGAACCGGTCGGTCCGACCACTGCGCAGGTGGTCCCCGCCGGCACCTCGAAGTCGACGCCGAACAGCACCTGGCGGCGCGGATCGTAGGAGAAGTCGACCTTCTCGAAGCGGATCGCGCCGCCCGCGAGCTGCAGCGGCTGCGCGTCAGGCGCGTCGGCGATCTCGCGGTATTCGCACAGCAGACGGAACATGCGGTCCATGTCGATCATCGCCTGCTTGATCTCGCGGTAGACGACGCCGAGGAAGTTCAGCGGGATGTACATCTGGATCATGAAGGCGTTGACCAGCACCAGGTCGCCGATCGTCATCCGCCCTTCGGCCACGCCGAGCGCGGCGCGCCACAGGATCAGCGTCACGGCCGTGGCGATGATCAGCTGCTGGCCGCTGTTGAGCAGGTTCAGCGACTGCTGCGACTTGATCGCCATCCTCTCGCTTTCGTTGAGTGTGGCGTCGTAGCGGCGCGCCTCGAACTCCTCGTTGCCGAAGTACTTCACCGTCTCGAAGTTCAGCAGGCTGTCGACCGCGCGCGAGGCGGCCTTGGCGTCGAGTTCGTTGACCTGGCGGCGGAACTGCGTGCGCCAGTTGGTCACGAAGAAGGTGAACGCGATGTAGCCGAACAGGCTCGCGACCACGATCGCCGCGAACCAGATCTCGTAGTGCCACGTCAGGTAGCCGAGCACGAGGGACAGCTCGACCAGCGTCGGCAGGATCGAATACAGCGTGAAGCTGACCAGCGTCGTGACGCCGCGGATGCCGTGGTCGATCTCGCGCGTGACCGAGCCGGTGCGCCGCTGCAGGTGGTAGCGCAGGCTGAGCGAATGAAGGTGGCGGAAGGTCTGCAGGGAGAGGGTGTGCACCGCGGCCTGCGTGACCTTGGCGAAGAAGAACTCGCGCAGCTCGGTGAACAGCGAGGTGGACAGTCGCAGCAGGCCATAGCCGGCGATCAGCGCTACCGGCACCGCCAGCACCGCGCCGGCGGGCAGTTGCACCAGCGAGTCGACGATCTGCTTGAGCAGGATCGGCACGCCGACCACCGCCAGCTTGGCCGCCACCAGGCAGGCGGCCGCGAACAGCACGCGCCCGCGGTACCGCCACAGGTACGGCAGCAGGGTTCGCAGCGTGCTCCAGTCGCCGCGCGACTCGCCCGGCGCCAGCGCGGCGCTGGGCTCGCGGCCGCGCCCCATTCTCACGCCGCGCATCGACCGAACCCGGCACACGACCGGCGGGGGGTTTCCTGCTTTACTCGAAACGACACGGTGTTTTGCTCTTCAACGAGCCGCATTATTGACGATGAGCGCCGGAGCACCCGAAGGCCTTCACCACGGAATGGGTGGACAATTCCGCACCAGGCCCCATGTCGGAAAGAAGGAAAAGCCCGATGGAGGACACGCCCGTTCGGCTGCCGGACACCCACGCAGTGCTGCGCGTGATGCCGATGCCCGCCGATGCCAACATCCACGGCGACGTGTTCGGCGGCTGGATCATGGCCAATGCCGACGTTGCCGGCGCGATACCGGCCGCGCGCCGGGCCAACGGCCGCGTGGCGACGATCGCGGTGACCAGCTTCCTGTTCAAGAACCCGGTCTTCGTCGGCGACCTGCTGTCGTTCTATGCGCGGGTGCTCAAGACCGGCAACACGTCGATCACCGTCGAGGTCGAGGTCTACGCCGAGCGCAACCGGCTGCAGGCCGAAGTGGTCAAGGTCACCGAGGCGACGCTGGTGTACGTGGCCACCGACTCGGAGCGGCGCCCGCGCGCGCTGCCGCCGCTGGCCGGCACAGCGGACCGCTGAGACCGGCGCCCCGCGCGCCGTCCTGCGCAGGGGATGACTGTGTCCGCCGCCCCGGGCTACGATGGGCCAGCGTATCCGCTCCCGCGCCGCAGGCCGGCGTCATGCGGAGATTCCGGCCGCTGTCCAAACAACCCGCCCTGGAGGGGAAAAGATGAAACCGATGATCGACACCGATGAAGTGCTTACACAGATGACTGCGCAGGCAGTGGCTCAGGGCGAAGGCCTGCGCTCGACCGTGCGCGATCTCACGCTGCAGGCGCTGCAGTCGCGCGAACTTTCGCTGGCGCAGATCAAGTCGGTGATCGGCTCGGTCACGAAGGGTGTGAACCTCGGCGCGATCCAGGGTCAGCTTGATACCGACGAGGTGTTCGCGCAGGCGCTCTCCGGCATGGACGACGCGCTGCTCAAAGCGGTCGAAGCCAGCCGCATCGCCCTGCACCAGGTCACCGGCGAGCGTGAGTTCCGCGACTCGCACCTGAAGAAGGCGCTCGACGACCTCGAGCGCCTGGAAGACGAGTTCCTCGCGACCGTCAAGAAGGCGGCCGGAGGGGCCGGCTCACCGTTCAAGTCGCAGTGGAGCGGCGTGCTTCAGCAGCAGATGAGCGCCGGCACTGCGACCGGGCAGCAGGTGATGGCGATGATGGAGCAGTACGGAAGCCAGATCCAGAAGGCCGCGCGCGCGCAGCGCGATGTCGGCTTCCGCGCCGCTCACGCCATGGCGCAGAACTTCGCCACGCTGGCCAGCGGCGTGCTGATCGGGCTAACGGAGGCAATGCAGCAGGGCGCGGCGAAGTCTTCAGCCGCTGCGCCGGCCGCGAAGAAACGCCGCTGATTCGGCCTTGCCGCGCGGCGGGCTGCCCCCGCGGCAAAGCGTTGCGGTGTCAGTTCGCCCAGTGCGCTTCGATCCAGGCCGCGGCGGTGAACATCCGGGCGTCATCGCCGGGCCGCGCCACTACCGTGATGCCGAGCGGCAGACCCCCCTCGGCTGCGCCGATCGACGCCGGTACCGGCAGGCTGATCATCGGGCAGCCGAGCAGCTGCCACGGCCGATTGAACACCGGGTCGCCGGTCGAGGCGAGCCCCGCTGGCGCTCCGCCCGGTGCACTCGGCGTGAGCAGCACGTCGGCCTCGGCGAACAGGCTGTCGATCGCGGCGACGCACGCACGACCGAGCTGCATCGCCAGCACGTACTCGTGCGACCCGATCGCCCGACCTTCATCGATCAGACCCACGAGCTTCGCCGATAGCTGCTCGCGGCGGTAGATGTACTCCGGCGCGAGCGCACGCGCCGTTTCGAACAGCTGCACCGTCTTCTGCGCCTCGAATAGCCCGTCGAAGACGCGCGGCCAGACGATCTCGGCTCGCCGCGCCCCTTTCTGCAGAAGCTTCAGCCCCGCCCGCTCGAGCGCCTCGAGCATGCTCGGCGCAGCGGCCGTCCGCTGAGACGTGGCCACCCAGCCGATCGCCGGTGCCTTGTTCATCCGCACCGCCTGCGCCGGCAGTTCCTTCCAGGCCGGCTTGCCGGCGAGCACCGAGGCGGCGAACGCCGCATCCTCCACCGTGCGCGAGAACACCCCGACCTCGTCGAGCGTGTCGGAGTTGGCCTTCACGCCGGAGCGCGAAATCAGCCGCGGCGACGGCTTGTACCCGACCACGCCGCAGAAGGCCGCCGGGCGGATCACCGAGCCCGCGGTCTGCGTTCCGAGGGCGAGAGGCGCGAAGTGCGCCGCCACCGCCGCAGCGCTGCCGCTGGAGGAACCGCCGGGCGTATGCGTCAGGTTGTGCGGGTTGCGGGTCGGGCCGGGCGTGAAGTTGGCCAGTTCGGCGCTCACCGTCTTGCCGAGCACGAAGGCGCCGGCGTCCTTCAGCGCTGCAACGCAAGCCGCATCCGCAACCGGACGGTGCCCGAGGAAAATCGGCGAGCCGTAGCTGGTGGCGATGTCCGCGGTGTCGATATTGTCCTTGACCGCCACCGGCAGGCCGTGCAGCGGTCCGCGGCGCGACACAAGCTGAAGTTCGCGCGCAGCGGCGATCGCCCGGTCGGCATCGAACCACGCGAACGCCTGCACGTCGCGCTCGCGCTCGTGGATCGCGTCGATGAACGAGCGGGTGACCGTCTCCGGCGACGCTTCGCCGGCGGTGATCAGCTGCGCCAGCGTCACGGCCGGCAGGCGATGCAGCGGTTCTCTCATGGCGGGCGATCTCCTTGCTCTTGTGGGTTTGTGGGGTCGCTTCTTCCGCGGCCGCGCCGCGACCGCACCGCCCCCTCTCTTGAACGATAGCTGAAAGCAGCGCGGCTCGCGGCGACGCAGGGATCGGCACAATGCGCATTCGGCCCTCAGTTCGAATTTCGCTTCCAACGGTCCAGGTACCGGACGATGGCTTCCAGCCTGCTCGCACTGCTCGACGACATCGCGACGATCCTCGACGACGTCTCGGTGATGACCAAGGTCGCCGCCAAGAAGACGGCCGGCGTGCTCGGCGACGACCTCGCACTGAACGCGCAGCAGGTCAGCGGCGTGGCGGCAGCGCGCGAACTGCCGGTGGTGTGGGCGGTGGCCAGGGGGTCGATGCTCAACAAGGCGATCCTGGTGCCGGCCGCGCTTGCCATCAGTGCCTTTGCGCCCTGGGCGGTGACTGCGCTGCTGATGCTCGGCGGTGCCTTTCTCTGCTACGAAGGCTTCGAGAAGCTGGCGCACCGCTGGCTGCAACGCGGCGCCGCCGAAGCGCATCGGCAGAAGCTGGCACAGGCGCTCGTCGATCCTGCGGGCGACCTGATGGCGATCGAGAAGGAAAAGATCAAGGGCGCAGTGCGCACCGATTTCATCCTCTCCGCCGAGATCATCGTGATCAGCCTCGGCACCGTGGCCACGGCGCCGCTGCCGCAGCGGATCGCCGTGCTAGTCGGCATCGCGATCATCATGACCGTGGGCGTGTACGGACTGGTGGCGGGCATCGTCAAGCTCGACGACGCCGGGCTGTACCTGCACCGGACGCCGGACGATCGCGCGTTCGCAGGCGCTCGGCGTGCGCTCGGCGGTGCAATCCTGCGCGCCGCGCCATACCTGATGAAGGGACTGTCGATCGCCGGCACCGCGGCGATGTTCCTCGTCGGCGGCGGCATCCTCGCGCATGGCGTGCCGGCGGTGCATCACGCCGTCGAAGCCATCGCGCGGGGCGCCGGCGCACTCGGCGGGGTCGTGCCATTGATCGCAGACGCCGTCGTCGGCATCGCGGCCGGTGCGGTCATCCTGGCCGCAGCATCCGCGCTGCAACGCCTGCGCCAATCCGCGGCCGGCTGAACTACAGAAACAGGTCCGGCAGCAGCTGCTTCGATCCCGGAACGACCGAGTATTTCGCGAGGTCCGTGACGCCGGCCTGCTTCAGCACGTCGTCGTCGATGAAGAAGTTGCCGGTCGTGGTCGCGGCATCCGCGGTCAGGACGGCGTAGGCCGCGTCGGCCATGATGTCGACGCTGCGGCAGTGCTCGGGCTTCACACCAGGAATCATCTGCAGCGCCGCGGTCTGGATCACGGTGCGCGGCCACAGCGCGTTCACCGCGATGCCATACGGCCGGAATTCCTCGGCGTGGCCGAGGACGCACATGCTCATGCCGTACTTGGCCATCGTGTAGGCGACGTGCGGTGCGAACCAGCGCGCCTCCATGTTCAGCGGCGGCGACAGTGTCAGCACATGCGGGTTGCGCTTGCGCTCGCCGGAGTGCTTGAGGTACGGCAGGCAGGCCTGCGTACACAGGTACGTGCCGCGCACGTTGACGCCCATCATCAGGTCGAAGCGCTTCATCGGCGTGGCTTCGGTCGGCGTCAGGTTGATGGCGCTGGCGTTGTTGATCAGGATGTCGATGCCGCCGAACTTTTCGGCGGTGGCCCGCGCCGCGTCGACGACCTGCTGCTCCTCGCGGATGTCGACTTGCAGCGGCAGGCACTTGCCGCCGGCGGCTTCGATCTCCTGCGCTGCGCTGTGGATCGTCCCGGGCAGCTTCGGATTCGGTTCGACCGTCTTTGCCGCGATGGCGACATTGGCGCCGTCGGCCGCGCAGCGTTTGGCAATCGCCAGGCCGATGCCGCGCGATGCGCCGGAGATGAAAATCGTCTTGCCTTTCAGGTTCATTGCGTCTCCTCGGAAATTCGTTGCAGTCGACGGGCGTCGCCGTCGACGACCTCGGCCAGGTGCCCGGCGACACGCGCATAAAGCCCCGGACCGGGATGAAAGCCGTCGACGCCCATCAGGTCGGGCTGCATCACGCCGTCCATAGCCACGTGGTGCACCCGTGGTGCCGCAAGATTCCAGGACTCAGCCCAGCGCGCCTGCGCGCGATTGTTCCGCCGCGACATCTGGCCTGCCCACCAGGCGAGCGGCTGCGGCAGCGAAGGAAACAGTTCCATCTCCGGCAGCGCCGGAAAGAAAACCCTCGCCACGCCCGCATGCGCGTTGAGCCAGATCGCGATCCGGCCGCGGTGCTTCAGCGCCTCGGCGACCGGTACCTGCTGCGTGATGTCGTTGACGCCTAGCACCACCACCGCCAGATCCGCTTCCGGCACGTCCCGATCCTGCAGATAGGCTAGCGCAGCCTCGGAGGTCAGCCCGGTCTGCGCTAGCAGAGTCCAGCGCACCGCGCCATCGAGCCGGTGCGCGATTTGCCTCGCGAGCGGCCGGGCCAGCGCTTGGTCCTGATGCTCCGCGCCGACGCCGGCTGCGCTTGAATCGCCGATCACCAGCAGGCGCATCGCATCGTTTCCGCGCCCTTCGCACCCCTTGCGCGGCCCCGGCGGTTCGGGCAGGGGAACGACGCCGGCGCGGACACCCTGCGCCTGCGCGTACAGCAGAGGAAAGAGCGCGAAGCGGGCGACGATGTCGATCATCGTTCGCGACCTGCCGTCATTTCTTCGGCCACAGCACCATCTGCGTGCAGCGGAACAGCGCGAGCGTCCTGCCGCCAGCGACCTCTCGCACCGTGGCGTCCCACAACTGGGTCGTGCGCCCCAGGTGCACGCCGGAGGCGACGGCCTCGAGCGTGCCCTCGGTGGCCGTGCCGAGGAAGTTGCACTTCAGTTCGATCGTGGTGAAGCTTTCGGCGCCTTCGGGCATGTGCGCGATGGTCGCAAAGCCGCAGGCGGTGTCCGCCAAGGCGATCACGCTGGCCGCGTGCAGGAAGCCGTTGGGCGCCAGCATCTGCGGCTGGATCTGCAGCTGCATCGCCAGTTCACGCTCGTCGACGCGGACCACCTCGAGCCCGAACCAGCCGGGCAGGCGGCCGGCGGCGCGCGCGTTCAGCGAGTCCAGGTCAACATCCCGGCGCAGCTTCATCGCAATTCCTCAGCCGAAACGCGAAAAATCCGGCTTGCGGCGCTCGAAGAAGGCCGAGAACGCTTCCCTGGCCTCGGCGCTCCCGAGCATCCGGCCGAACGTCTTCGCCTCGTCCTCGATCACCTTCTCCGTCACCGTCTTCCACGCCGACTTCATCAGCCGCTTGGTCTCGCGCACCGAGGTCGGCGGCAGGCCGTTGAAGCGCGCCGCCTGCTTCTTCGCGTAGCCGAGCACCTCGTCGGGCGGCAGGATACGGTTGACGATCTTCATTTCCGCGGCCTCCTCGGCGCTCATCGGCTCGCCAAGCAGCAGCTTCTCGGCCGCTTTGTGATAGCCGGCGCTCATCGGCACCAGCAGGCTGGAGGCGAACTCGGCGCACAGGCCGAGCGAGACGAACGGCATCGAGAACATCGCGTTGTCGGCGCAGTAGACGAGGTCGCAATGCAGCAGCATCGTCGTGCCGATGCCCACCGCCGCCCCGTTGACCGCGGCGATCACCGGCTTCTCCGCGTAGCCGAGCGCGGCCATGAACTGGAACACCGGCGCGTCCATGCCCGACGGCGGGTTCTTCATGAAGTCCTCGAGGTCGTTGCCGGCGGTGAAGATGTCCGGCTGGCCGTGGATCAGGATCGCGCGCGCCGACAGGTCTTCATGCGCCGCCACGATGGCATCGGCCATCTGCTGGTACATCGCCACGGTGATGGCGTTCTTCTTCTCCGGCCGCGCGATCTCGATGCGCGCCACGCCGTCGGCGGTTTCGGTGCGGATGGTCATCAGGCTGTCTCCGTCAAGGCTCTTTTCTCATCTTCTTTCATGTTCGCCATCAGGCACGGCGCCCCGTCACCCTCCCCTCGGGGGAGGGCCGGGGAGGAGTCGTGGCCGTTGATACGCGGGCCGCCGCCCGGCCGCCCGAAGGCGGCCCGCCCGATTGGCCCGCCGAGGGTGCACGTGCGATGCGCGCAGCGCATCGCGTACACCCGAGGCGTCACACGCGCTCGAAGATCCCCGCCGCTCCCATCCCGGTGCCGACGCACATCGTCACCATGCCGTACTTGAGATTCTTCCGGCGCAGCGCATGCACGACGGTGGCAGCGCGGATCGCGCCGGTCGCGCCAAGCGGGTGGCCGAGCGCGATCGCGCCGCCCATCGGGTTGACCTTCGACGCGTCGAGGCCGAGGTCGCCGATCACCGCCAGCGCCTGCGCGGCAAACGCTTCGTTCAGCTCGATCCAGCCCATGTCCTCGGCCTTCAGCCCGGCCAGCTTCAGCGCCAAGGGGATCGCTTCCTTCGGTCCGATGCCCATGATCTCCGGCGGCACGCCACGGATCGCGAACGAGACGAAGCGCGCCAGCGGCGTCAGGTTGAACTGCTTGAGGGCCTTCTCGCTGACCACGATCAGCGCGCCCGCGCCGTCGGAGGTCTGCGAACTGTTGCCGGCGGTGACGCTGCCCTTGGCCGCGAACACGGGCCGGAGCCTGGCCAGCGCCTCGCGGCTGGTGTCGGCGCGCGGGCCCTCGTCGAGAGATACGTTCTTCGTCGCCACGGCCAGTTCGCGGCTGGAAAGGTCCGGGAACTTCTCGACCACCTCGATCGGCGTGATCTCGTCGGTGAACTCGCCGGCCTTCTGCGCCGCGATCGCCTTCATGTGCGAGTGATAGGCGAACTCGTCCTGCGCCTCGCGCGTCACCTTCCACTGCGCCGCGACCTTCTCGGCCGTCATGCCCATGCCGTAGGCGATGCCGATGTTCTCGTCGCGCTCGAAGATGTGCGCGTTGAACGACGGCTTGTTGCCGACCATCGGCACCATGCTCATCGACTCTGCGCCGCCGGCGATCATTACGTCGGCCTCGCCGACGCGGATGCGGTCGGCGGCCATCTGCACCGCCGTCAGGCCCGAGGCGCAGAAGCGGTTGATGGTCACGCCGCCGACGCTCGACGGCAGGCCGGCCAGCAGCACCGCGATACGCGCCACGTTCAGGCCCTGCTCGGCCTCCGGCATCGCGCAGCCGATGATCGCGTCCTCGACCGCCTTCGGGTCGAGGGACGGTACCTGCGCCATCGCGCCTCTGATCGCCGCGATCAGCAGATCGTCCGGCCGCGTGTTCCTGAACGCGCCCTTCGGCGCCTTGCCGATCGGCGTGCGCGTGGCGGCGACGATGTAGGCATCCTGTACTTGTCTCATTTCATGTTCTCCACGAAGGACCCTAGTCCTGGCTGGGGGAGCACGAGGGGGCCAGCCGAGCCCCCTCGTTCACTTGAATCCCGGCGGCCGCGCCAGCGGCCGCTCGGGAAACCGGTCAGTTCCTGACCGGTTTCCCTGTCTGCAGCATGCCCATCATCCGTTCCTGCGACTTCGGGTGGGCGACCAGTTGCATGAAGAGCTTGCGCTCCATGTCGAGCAGCCACTGCTCGTCGACCAGCGCACCGGCCTCGACATCGCCGCCGCAAAGCACCTCGGCAATGAACGTCGCCAGCTGCATGTCGTGCGCGCTGATGAATCCGCCGTCGCGCATGTTGACCAGCTGGCCCTTGATCGTCGCCACGCCCGAGCGGCCGGCGACCGGGAAGCCCTTGACCTTCATCGGCGGCCGGTAGCCGGTGGCACTCATCGCGAACGCCTCGCCGATCGCCGTCCACAGCAGTTCGTGGCTGTTGAACACGATCAGGTCGGACGCGAGCAGGTAGCCCATCGCGCGCGCCTCGAGCGCCGACTTGGCGACGTTGGCCATCGCGGCGTTGGTGAACCAGTTGCGCACGAACGGGAAGACGTCGGTCATACCGGCGGCCTGCGCCGCCTGCGCCGCGCGCAGCGCGCCCTCCTTCAGGCCGCCGCCGCCCGGGATCAGCCCGACGCCGACCTCGACCAGGCCAACGTAGCTTTCCAGGTTCGCCACGCGTCGCGCGCAGTGCAGCAACGTTTCGCAGCCGCCGCCGAGCGCCATGCCGCTCACCGCGCCGACGACCGGCACCTGGGAATACTTCAGCCGCATCATCGCCTGCTGGAATTTCGCGACCTCGGGACCGATCGCCTTCGCGCCACCGCTCATGAACACCGGCAGCATCGCCTGCAGGTCCGCACCCACCGAGAACGGCTCGTCAGGCGACCAGATCACGAGGCCGCGGTAGCCGGCCTCGGCCGTCTCGACCGCCTTGTGCATGCCGGCGAGCACGCCCGGCCCGATCGCGTGCATCTTGGTCTTCAGCGACAGGATCAGCACTTCGGCAGCGGCGCCTTGCTCCAGATGCCAGAGTCGCACCGAATCGTCCTCGAACACCGTCTTGCCACCGGTATGCCCCGTCGCGGCGCCCTCACCGGCCAGCTGCGCGCGGAAGATCTGCCGCGCATAAACCGGCAGCTGCGAGCGGCCGACGAATTTCTTCTGTGCCGGCGACCACGAGCCGTCCTTGCCGTGCACGCCGCCCGCCCTGGCCACCGGGCCCTCGAAGACCCACTTGGGCAGCGGCGCCTTGGACATGGCCTCGCCGGCATCGATGTCGGCCTTGACCCACTCGGCGATCTGCTTCCAGCCGGCGGCCTGCCATGTCTCGAACGGGCCCGTGCTCCAGCCAAAGCCCCAGCGCAGCGCAAAGTCGACGTCGCGCGCCGTGTCGGCGATCGACTCGAGGTGCACGGCGATGTAGTGGAACGCGTCGCGGAAGATGGCCCACAGGAACTTCGCCTGCGGATGATCGGTTTCGCGCAGCAGCTTCAAACGCTCGGCGGGATCCTTCTTCTTCAGGATGCGTGCGATCAGTTCGTCGGCCTTGCCGGCGGACTCGACGTAGTCCTGCTTCTTCGGATCGAGCACCTTGATGACCTTGCCGTCCTTCCGGTAGAAGCCGGCCTTGGTCTTCTGCCCGAGCGCGCCCTTGTCGACGAGCGCCTTGAGCACCGGCGGCGTGGCGAAGTGCGCCGCAAACGGGTCGATCGATGCCGGCAGCGTTTCCTGCATCGTGCGGATCACGTGCGCCATCGTGTCCAGGCCCACGACGTCGGCGGTGCGGAACGTCGCGCTCTTGGCGCGGCCGAGCTTGGAACCGGTGAGATCGTCGACGACGTCGTACGGAATGCCGTACTTCTCGGCCTCCTTGATCGTCGCCAGCATGCCGAAGATGCCGACCCGGTTGGCGATGAAGTTGGGCGTGTCCTTGGCGCGCACGACGCCCTTGCCGAGCGTGCTGGTCAGGAAACTTTCAAGGTCGTCGAGGATCTGCGGCCGCGTGGCCGGCGTCGGGATCAGTTCGACCAGGTGCATGTAGCGCGGCGGATTGAA
>JAHEDN010000383.1 GCA_024641225.1 Burkholderiales bacterium
CGCATCCTGCCGCGTATGTCGGGGTTCAGGAAGTCAGTCGATGGAATGCGCTTCAACTGGCGACGGGTGCTCGTGAAGGAATACAACACGTTCTTCATGTCGGTGTTCATTCTCGGGGCGCTGGCGCTCTGGGACGACTATGCGATCAGGGGGCCGTCCGCGCTGCCCACGCTCGGGCAGGCGATCGCGATCGTCGTGCCGTGGTTCGTGCTGTACTTCGCCGTCTGGCGGCTGAAGAAGACGCGGCGGCTGGTCGGAGACCGGCCGGAGGGCGCTCATCCGGTCATGACGCCGCCGCGCGGCTGACCGCGGCGATCGAATCTCGTTCCGTCGTGCCGGCCTTCCCCGAAAGTGCCCTCGGGTCGGCCTGCGCATCGTCCTTTTCGAGGCTTGCTCGGCGTTCACTCGCGTTACGGCCCGCACACTCGCGCTGCCACCAATTCGTGGCACCGAGGCCAGCTTCAGGCGCGCCCGGCCGGGAGCCTGCGCTGACGACGCCTCGAATCCACTACAATCTCGGGCCCGCGGCGAGCGTGCGGCTGTGTGGATCGATCACACCTCGGCGGCTCGCTCGCTCCCCGATGTTGGCGCCACCCGATGCCGAACCCGGCCATGACTGTCCATTGATGACGCCGCAACCCCTGATTCCGCGCGGCCGTGCGCAGCGCGCGGTTTTTGGCCGACATGGGCGCAGAACATCCCGACCTTCGGCTGCGGTCACGGCCACAACGTGAACAGACCTAAGTGAGCCTGAAGCGACGACTGCGGCGCCTCCGCGATCGCCTGCTGGGCACCGAGCTGGAGCGCGGCCTGAGGCGCGTCGCGGACACCGCGCGGCCCCGTGTGCTGCTCTTCTGGAACCGAGGTCTCGGCGACATCGCGCTCGGCCTCTGCGCGCTGTTCGCGAGCGTCCGCGAGGCTTTGCCGGGCGCGCAGATCACCGTCGTCACACGGCCGGATTTGGAAGAAGCGTTCCGCCTGACTGAGGTGGACACCGTACTGGCCAGCCCCGAACTGCAGCGAGGCGACAAACATGGATTCGCGCGCGCATGCGCACATCTGAAAATCGACATGTCTGATTACGACCTCGTCTTCGGACGCCCAGACCCCTCCGCATGGCTCGCCGCCGACAGCGTCGGACGTTTCGTGCCGCGGATGCACTGGCGCGGCGAGTGGGACGCGCTTGCCGAGCGCTTCCCGGAAGTTCGGCACGCGGCGGGCATCGTCATCGCGGTGCACGCGAGTGCCGAGACCTCGCGGTTCTACGGTTACGTCAAGGACTGGCCCGCCGAGTGCTGGCGCGCGCTGATCGAGCGCCTCGCCGGGGACGGGAGAGTTCGGTGGGTGCTATTCGGCCACGCACAGCGCGAGCGCTTCGACCTCCCGGGGGTGGTCGACCTGCGCGGCAGGACGGGTCTTCTCGACGTGCTGTCGCTGATCCGCAACCGTGCGCAGGTTCTGGTCGCGGTCGACAGTGGGATCCTGAACGTTGCATACTACCTCGACGAGCAGTTCCCGCTGGAGGTGGTCTCGCTGTGGTCCGATCCGCGGCAGGGCATCCTCAAGCACGACGTCGGATCGCCCAACTGCGGCCTGCGGCATGTCGCGCTGGTCGGCGAGGGCGAGGACGTGCGACGGATCGGCGTCGACGAGGTGGAGGCAGCGTTGCGCGCGGCGATCGCGCGGGTGAAGCCGCGCTGCGAAATCGAGCGGGACATCTCCCCCGATGCATAGCGCCGTGCGCCATCGCGTATGGCTTCGCCTCGTGCCCGCGGGCACGTTCCTGGCGATCCTGCCACTGGCCCATACGGTGGCGCTGCGACTGACCTGCCTTGCCGCTGTCCTGGCGATCGGCCTCTACGCTCGGATTCGCGACGACGCCCCCGCGGTGCCGTGCAAGCCGGCAATCTTCGCATGGGCCGGCATCGCGGTGGCTTCGCTGGCCTGGAGCGTCGATCGTCAGTACTCGCTCGGCGAGGTCGTCAACGAGGTCGGCTACGCGATGGCCGCCTTCGTCGGGTTCTACTGGCTGACGCGATCGACGGACGACGCGAGGGTGCTGCTGCGGGTGGTTGTGGCGAGCGCGTTCTGCGTATCGGTGTTCGTGATTGCGACGTCCCTGTCGGGGTCGAACTGGGCATCGGGCGGAAGGTTCGGCGTCGGCGGCGTGGACGCATACAGCACGTGGTGCGTGCTGGTCGTACCTGCGCTGATGCTGGCGATCGGCCAGCGAAGCCTGGGCGTCGCGCCGCGCTGGGCACTCTGGTCGACGCTGGTGCTGGTCCTCGCCAGCGGCAGCCTGACACTGAACCGCGCGATGTGGCCGGCGATCGCCGCAGCCGTGCTGACCTGGCTCGCGCTGCGCTGGCGACCGCACGCCGGTGACGGGCAATCGCGCCTCGGCATAGTGGCTGCGATCGTCGCGGTGCTGGCGTTGGGCAGCGCGCTGTTCGTCATGACGAACGAGGTGAGGCGCGATCGGCTAGCCGAAATGGCGCCGAGCGTGACCCGATTCCTTGCCGGCGATCCGCGCTTCGCAATCTGGAGCTTCGCCGCGGACCGCGTGCGAGAACGTCCGTGGCAGGGTCACGGCTTTGGCCGTGCCGTCCTGCGCAAGCAGTTCCGCGAAGCGCTTGGCGACAGAAGGTACTGGGACTCGCATCGGCTCAGCGGCAAGTTGTTCATGCACACGCACAACATCTTCCTGGGATACGCGATCTCGGTTGGTCTGCCCGGGCTGGCGGCCTTCGTGTGGCTGCTGGCCTGCGCAGGATGGGCTCACTGGAGGCTCGCCCGAAGCGGCGACATGACCGCCCGCGCGCTGGGCGCGTTCGGAATGGCTCTTCTGGCAGCGATGATCGTCCGCGCGCTCGCCGACGACGTGATCGTGCGCGACGCCTCGCTGCTGTTCTGGTCGCTCAACGGCATCGCGCTGAGGCTGGGCTCCGCTCGGGCGCCGCGCCCCTGCGCCGCTCAACCGGTCCAAAGGTAGTCCAGCGTGATGGCGCCACCGTTCACGCGTTGTCCTTGCCGAGGTCGGGGAGTGAGGCTCTGGGAACCGGGTCGTCGTTCTCCAGCAGAATCGTGGCCTGAGAATGCCAGAGGCTGGCATTGAACGGCGCCGAGAGGGTGGTCAGCACGTCCTCGTGTCGTTCCAGCGTCGTGTCGCCCGCGACGCGCATGCGCAGAGTGAAAAGGCGAGGATTTTCCCTACTCGGGAAAGGAACAGTTTGCCGGCGGCACGAACCCGTTGCCCTGCGTGCCGGCAGGCAGGCCCCGTTCACCCGCGCGCGCCATCGGCGCGCGATCACTCCAGCCCGGCCTGCACCAGTTCGGCGGCGCGCAGCACCGCGCGCGCCTTGTTCTCGGTCTCCTGCCACTCGCTCTCGGGCACCGAATCGGCGACGATGCCCGCCGCCGCCTGCACG
>JAHEDN010000384.1 GCA_024641225.1 Burkholderiales bacterium
AAGGTCTCTTGCCCGGCGCAGCGGCAGGCTGCCGAGCCGGAGACAGAGCCTACCGGAGTCGGCAGGCTGGGGCCTCTTGCCTCAAAGCCGCCGCCGGGCGGATGCCGCCGCCCGGGCAATGCCTAGGTCAGACGCGACGCGGCAACGGGAGGGAGCTCGGCCAAGTCGGTCACTTCGCCGACATCAGTGCGACCGTGGTGTCCAGCATCCGGTTCGAAAAGCCCCATTCGTTGTCATACCAGCTGCTGACTTTCACCAGGCGGCCGGAGACCTTGGTCAGTGTGGCCTCGAAGATGCTGGAGCGCGGATCGTGGTTGAAGTCGCTCGAGACCAGCGGGTCGGCGTTGTAGCCGAGAATGCCCTTCAGCTCGCCGGCGGCGGCGGCCTTCATGATCGAGTTCACCTCGTCGACCGTCGTGTCGCGCGCGGCGATGAACGACAAGTCGACGATCGATACGTTGATGGTCGGCACGCGGATCGCGTAGCCATCGAGCTTGCCGTTCAGTTGCGGCAGCACGAGGCCCACCGCGGCAGCGGCGCCGGTCTTGGTCGGGATCATGTTGTGCGCGGCAGCGCGGGCGCGGCGCAGGTCCTCGTGGTAGACGTCGGTCAGCACCTGGTCGTTGGTATACGCGTGGATCGTCGTCATCAACCCGTTGACGAGGCCGATCTTCTCGTGCAGCGGCTTGACCAGCGGCGCCAGGCAATTGGTGGTGCACGACGCGTTCGAGATCACGGTGTCCGAGGCCTTCAGCACGCCGTGGTTGACGCCGTAGACGATCGTTCCGTCGACATCCTTGCCACCAGGCGCTGAAATGATCACCTTCTTCGCGCCGGCCTTCAGATGCGCCGAGGCCTTCTCCTTGCTGGTAAAGAAGCCGGTGCACTCGTGCACGACGTCGACGCCGAGATCCTTCCACGGCAGCTGCGCGGGATCGCGGTTCGAAAGCACGCGGATGCGGTCGCCGTTGACGACCAGCGAGTCGCCGTCGATGGCCACCGTGCCGGGAAACGGGCCGTGTGCCGTGTCGTACTTGGTCAGATGCGCATTGATCTTGGTGTCGCCGAGATCGTTGATCGCGACGATCTGGAGGTCGTGCTTCTTGCCTCCCTCGTAGTGGGCGCGGAGGATGTTGCGGCCGATACGTCCATAGCCATTGATGGCAACCTTGATCGTCATGACGGTTTCTCCTGGGATAAAAGGGCCTGCACGGTCGCAACGAGATTGTCGACCGTCAGCCCGAAATGTCTGTACACATCAGCCGCCGGCGCCGATTCGCCGAAGCGGTCGACACCGAGCACCGCGCCGTTGGCGCGAACGTACTTCCACCAGTAATCAGTGACGCCGGCCTCGATCGCCACCCGCGGCAGCCCTTCGGGGAGCACCTGCGATTTGTAGGTAGCGTCCTGACGATCGAACACCGTCGTCGACGGCATTGACACCACGCGAACGTGCACGCCAGCCTGCGCCAGTCGAGCCTGTGCCTGCACCGCCAGCGGCACCTCGGAACCGGTGGCTATCAGAACGGCGCTCGCCTTGCGCAGCCCGCCCGCCGCCTCTTTGAACACGTAACCACCGCGACGCACCGCGTCGGCGTCCGCCCGCTCGCGCAGGAACGGCACCGACTGGCGCGACAGCAGCAGCGACGTCGGTCCGTCGCGCCGTTCGACGGCATGCGCCCAGGCAAGCAGCGTCTCGACGACGTCGCACGGACGCCAGACGTCCATGTTCGGGATCAGACGCAGGCTGGCCGCGTGCTCGACCGCCTGGTGCGTGGGTCCGTCCTCACCGAGGCCGATCGAGTCGTGCGTGAAGACGAAGGCTACCCGCTGCCGCATCAGGGCCGCCATTCGCAGCGCGTTGCGCGCGTAGTCGGAAAAGACGAGGAATGTGCCGACGAAAGGAATGAAACCGCCATGAAGAGCGATGCCGTTCGCGATCGCGCTCATGCCGAACTCGCGCACACCGAAATTGATGTGCCTGCCCGGCGAGAAACCGTCATCGCCAACCCGCAGCGGCGCCGCCTTGCTCCACCTGGTCAGATTGCTGCCGGTCAGATCCGCCGAACCGCCCAACATTTCCGGCGCTGCCTCGGCCAGCGTTTCGAGCGCCAGCTGCGACGCCTTGCGCGTGGCCATGCTCTCGCGCATTTTGTCGGCCGAGGCGATCGCCGCGGTAACCGTCGCTTCGAAGCCTGCAGGCAGCTCGCCGCACATGCGGCGGCGGAACTCGGCTGCAAGTTCGGGGAAGCGCCGTTGGTATTCCGCGAACAGGCCATCCCATCGCGACTGCCGCCGCTCGCCCGCGGCCCGTGCGTTCCAGGCCGCAGCGACGGACTCCGGCACGTGGAAGGGCGGATGGGGCCAGTCGATCGCCACCCGGGTCGCAGCGACCTCGCTCTCGCCGAGTGGCTCGCCGTGCGCTTTCTCGCTGCCGGCGCGATTCGGGGAGCCCTTGCCGATGACGGTGCGGGCAACGATCAGCGTCGGCCGGTCCGCTTCTCGCGCGTCGCATATGGCACGGTCCACCGCATCGGTGTCGTGCCCGTCGACCGGACCGATCACGTTCCAACGGTAGGCGCGAAAACGCGCCGCCGTGTCGTCCGTGAACCAGTGCCTGACCTCGCCGTCGATCGAGATGCCGTTGTCGTCGTAGATGACGACGAGCTTGCGTAGTCGCCACGTGCCGGCGAGCGATGCCACCTCGTGCGAGATGCCCTCCATCAGGCAACCGTCGCCGGCAAATACGTAAGTGTAGTGGTCGACGATCGGGAGAGCGGGCCGGTTGAACTCCGCACCGAGCAACTGTTCAGCGAGCGCCATCCCCACTGCATTGGCGAACCCTTGCCCGAGCGGACCGGTCGTTGTCTCGACGCCGGGCGTAAGCCCGAATTCCGGGTGACCCGGGGTCTGGCTGTGCAGCTGGCGGAACTCTGCCAACTGCTCGATCGGCAGGTCGTAACCGGTCAGATGCAGCAGCGCGTACAGCAACATCGACCCATGGCCGTTCGAAAGCACGAAACGGTCGCGATCGGGCCACTTCGGATCGCCCGGGTTGTGACGCAGATGGCGATGCCATACGGCCAAGGCGATCTCGGCCATCCCCATCGGCATGCCGGGGTGACCGGAACTGGCTTTCTGAACGGCGTCCATCGCCAACGCGCGCAGCGCATTGCACATCTGCGCAGGGGTCGGCGGCGGCGCCAAGGCGATGTCTGGCATACGGGTGGGCGTATCCGGCAAGGCGCGGGCACGCTGAGAAATCTTATCAGCCACGAGCGCGGCCGCATCAGCGTGCGGCGACTGCGAGTGCGGCCACTCAAACATCGAGGATCCGCTCGGTTTACTGCGCGCAGCAGTGCTTTCGCTGGCGGGTGAATTCCTATAACATTCGCGGTCCAAATTCGATCCG
>JAHEDN010000385.1 GCA_024641225.1 Burkholderiales bacterium
CGACGCCGGTGTTCAAGGAGCTGCGCCGCCTGCTGAACGCCGAGGCCGCGTCGGAGGGCGCCGCGGCGCGATGAGGTCGTCGAGGGCCGGCCGCTGGCTTTGGCGGCTGGCACTGCTGGCCGTCGCGGCCGTCGCGCTGCTGCAATTCTGGTACGTCGGCTGGATAGTCCTCTACCGCTGGGTCGATCCCGCCGAAACGGCGTTCATGGCGCGCGAGCGGGCGCGCATCGAAAAGCTCCGACCGGGCGCCGGACTGAGGCATGTCTGGGTCGACTACGGTGCGATCTCGGCGCACCTGAAGCGCGCAGTGGTCGCCGCCGAGGATGCACGCTTCATCGAGCACGAAGGCGTGGACTGGGACGCCATTCAGAAGGCGCTCGAGGCCAATCGCAAGCGTGGGCGTCCCGCGCGAGGCGGCAGCACGATCTCGCAGCAGCTGGCCAAGAATCTCTTCCTTTCGCCGGAGCGCAGCTATGTGCGCAAGGGACAGGAGCTTGCCATCACCTACATGATCGAAGCGCTCTGGGACAAGCGGCGCATTCTGGAGGTTTACCTGAACGTTGCAGAGTGGGGCGAGGGTGTCTTCGGCGCAGAGGCCGCGGCGCGCCACTACTTCGGCACGTCGGCATTACGGCTTGGCCCTGAAGAATCAGCGCGACTGGCAGTGATGCTTCCGCGTCCCAAGTACTACGACCGCAACCGCGGTTCCGACTATCTCGCCCGTCGAGCGGGCACGATCCTGCGTTACATGGGCGACGCCGCGATCCCCTGAGGCCGGCGCCACGGCAGGTGGGCGAGCCGCTCGCAGCGCCCGCAGCGCTCGTTGCGCGCACTGCAGTGGCGACGCACGTCGGGTTTCTGGCCACAGGCGTGGCGTGTGAACGGGCCCGACCCCGCGGAAGCTCGGCGTGCGGAGCCTAGAATCCGCCCGCAATGAACGAGGCTCTGCTCGAAAAGACGTCGCTCGCGACGTCACGGCCGGCGCGCGACCCCGAGGAGGCGCAGCGCGCGCTGGCGCGCGTGCAGTCAGTGCTCGACAAGCAGCAGCGCGTCGAGTCACTGTTGCACCGCGAGCACGTGCCGCATGGCGACAAGAAGCCGCTCGTCGAATCGCTGGTCCATCGGCAGCACCGGACCGAGCTGAAGTCGATCGTCGACGGGCTGCATCCGGCCGATATTGCCTACGTCCTCGAGGCGCTGCCACCCGAGGAACGCCTGCTGGTGTGGGACAGCGTTAAGGCGGAGATCGACGGCCTCGTTCTGCTGGAGGTCTCGGAGGCGGTCCGCGAGTCGCTGATCGAGGCGTTGGACCTGCCGGAACTGGAAGCCGCAGCGCGCACGCTCGAGGCCGATGAACTCGCGGATCTGGCGCCGGCCCTGCCCGAGGAGCTGGTCGAGCGTATCTCGCGTGACCTCACCGCAAAGGAGCGGGCGCAGCTCGACGCCGCGCTCAGCTATCCGGAGGATTCGGTCGGCGCGCGGATGGACTTCGAGCCGCTGTCGATCCGCGACGACGTCACGCTCGAAGTGGTGCTGCGCTATCTGCGCCGCTTTGACGAACTGCCCGGCCACACCGACCAGGTGTTCGTGGTCGACCGCGAAGGCCTGCTCAAGGGGGCGCTGCCGCTCGACCGGCTGCTGATCAACGAACCGGACACCGAAGTGGCGGCGGTGATGAAGACGGACATCCTGACACTGTCGCCGGTGGACGACGTCGGCGAGGCGGCACAGGCGTTCGAGCGCTACGACCTCGTGTCGGCACCGGTGGTCGACGCGAACGGCCGGCTGGTCGGACGACTGACCGTAGACGAGGTCGTCGACGTGATCCGCGAGGAAAGCGAGCAGGAAGCGCTCGCCAAGGCTGGCCTCCGCGAGGAGGAGGACCTGTTCGCAAGTGTCTGGCAGTCCGCGCAGAACCGCTGGCTTTGGCTGGGCGTGAACCTGTGCACCGCCTTCTTCGCCAGCCGCGTGATCGACGCCTTCGAAGGCACGATCACCAAGGTGGTGGCGCTGGCAGCGCTGATGCCGATCGTTGCCGGCATTGCCGGCAACTCTGGCAACCAGACGCTGACGCTGCTGGTGCGCTCGATCGCTCTCGGGCAGGTGATCGGCGACAACCAGCGTCGTCTGGTGATGAAGGAGATCTCCATCGCGTTGCTCAACGGCGCGGTGTGGGGCGGTATCGCGGCGCTGTTCGCCTACACGCTGTATCGCGACTCGCCGCATGGCGTGCAGCTCGGCGTCGTCATGTTCCTCGCGATGATCCTGAACATGCTGGTCGGCGCGGCGGTCGGACTGGCGGTGCCCATGGTGTTGCGCGCAATCGGCCGCGATCCGGCCATTGGCGGCTCGGTGCTGCTGACGTTCAGCACCGATTCGGGCGGCTTCTTCATCTTCCTCGGGCTGGCGACGCTGGTGTTTCGCTAGTCCGGTTTCGGCTTTGCCGCCGCCTGGCTGCGGGACGGAGTGGAGTTCACCCCGCGGCTGCGCCGCTTCTTGGTCTTCACTTTTTCTTTCGCGCCCTTGGCGGCGTTTGCGCCGTCGGGATGAGAAAGCAGAGGCGCACGCCCGACCCTACATGCTTGCGCAATGGCGTCGTTGACCCGGTTCAGCCGGTTCTGCAGATCGATCGAGTATGTCGCCTGCGCATTCGCGCGCACGAGCGCGTAATCGGCCACCAGCCTTTCGCTGCACATCCGGCTGCGCACGAAAGGGCTGACTGCGTTACGTGCTTCCTTGGCATCTGCTTCGCAGTCGAGTTCACCGAGCCAGAGCCGGCGAGCCTGCGCGAAGTGCGCCGCCCATCGCCGTCCGTCATCGAACTCACCTTCGCGGCAATGGGCAGCGGCCAGGCCCGCCCAGGCCAGTTCGTTGGTAGCCGCGACGCGGGGTAGCGCCGCGGCCACCCGGAAGCGCTCGAGCGCTAGCCGGGTACTGCCCTGTCTCAGCGCCGTCTCGCCTTCGCAAAGTGCCTGCATGTAGCTGTCGGTTCGCCTCACATCCGGCGGGCACAGCCCGAGCGCGGGCGACGGCGCGCGCTCCTGCGCGCCGCAGGCAAGCGCCGGTGCAACGGACACGAGCAGCAGCACGAGAGCGCGACTGGCACCGGGAGTCATGCCCTCCGTCTACCTGACGCGCCGCACCGTGAATTCCTCCTGGATATTGTCCTTGTAATAGCTGGCCGGACTTCCGGAGGACAGAAACTGCCGCGCGATCTCCTCGCCGACGGCGGTGTGCTGTATCACCGAACCGTTGTCGAACTCGATCTCCAATACCCGCGCACTGCGGTCATAGCCCGCCGACTTGATGCCGCCGCGGCGGATCGGCTTGCGTTCAATGGCCATCGTCTTTCTCTCCTGGCTCGCTACAGGCCCAGCTCGCTCCACATTGCATCGATGCGCGCC
>JAHEDN010000386.1 GCA_024641225.1 Burkholderiales bacterium
CATTTCCACTTCGGCGGCCGAGATATTCTCGCCGCGGCGCCTGACGATATCGTTGCGGCGTCCGACGAAGTAGAGATAGCCGTCGGCGTCCTGCCGCAGCAGATCGCCAGTGTGGAACCAGAGGTCGCGGAAGGCCGCGAGGCTCGCTTCGGGCATTCCGTAGTAGCCGGCCATGATCATCGAGGGTTCGCGCGGCCGCACGACGAGTTCGCCGGGTACCCCGGCTGGAACGGCCACCCCGTCTTCGTCGACCAGAGCAACTTCCCAACGCGCCAAAGGCTTGCCACAGGAACCCGGCCTACGCGGCGCGTTCAATGGTGTGTAGATGAAGGTGCCGGCCTCGGTCGAGCCATACAGTTCGACCAGCCTGCAGCCGAAGCGCGCCTCGAACTGGGGCGCCCAATCGGGCAGCGGAACGCCCCAGCCGAGCCGCGCCGAGTGCTCGCGGTCGCGCTCGCTCGGCGGCTGCTTCCAGAGCATCGTGAGGGTCGCTCCCATGAAGTCGAACACGGTGGCCTCGAGCGCGCGCATCTCGTCCCAATAGTTCGACACGCTGAAACGTTCGCCGATCGCGGCCACGCCGCGCAGCAGGAGTGCGGGCGCAACGGTCATGACCGCGGCGTCGAGGTGAAACAGCGGATAGGGGCAATAAAGCACGTCATCCGGCGTCAGGCCCAGTCCCTCGATCACGCTCGCCGCCTGTCCCAACACGAATCGATGCGAGATCATCGCGGCCTTCGAACGGCCGGTGGTGCCGGAGGTGTAGAGCAGCAGGCAAAGCTCGGAGAAATGCAGCGTCGGGTTGGTGACTGGTGATCCACCCGCGGGCGCGTCCGGATCGGGTGCAAGCAAGTCGAGGTATGCGATCCGGCCGGCTGCCGCGCCACCGCCCACCACGACGACCTCGCGCAGATGCACGAGCGAAGAACGCACTTCGTCGAACGCTTCAATCAGCGCGACATGCACCACCATCAACCGGCTCTCGACCAGGTCGATCGCCATCCGCAACGCGCTGCCGCGAAATGAAGTGTTGACCGGCGCCGCCACCGCACCGAGCTTGGCGAGCGCGAACCAGGTCACGATGAACTCGATGCAGTTCGGCAGCATCAGGCTCACGTTGTCGCCCCTGCCGACTCCTCGCCGCGCAAGGGCGACCGCCAGCCGGTCCGTCTGCTCGTCGAGTTGTCGGTAGGTCCACTCGCCGCCGCGCATTCGAATGAACGGAGCATCGGGTGCCTGCGCCGCCGCACGCCGCAACTCTGCGCCGAGAGAGTCTTCGAACATCTTCTTGTCTTCAATCACCGGCCGGACCCGATGCAACCACTAGAGACCGCTAATCCAGCGGGCTGACGACGGGGCCTACCACGCCATCCAGGTTCGACTCGATCGCCTTGCGGTACTCCGACACGTAGAACTCGACCGCCTTCTGTCTGCTTTCGACGTCGCCGCCGCGCGTGAGGAAGTTGAACGCGTTGTACCGGCCCGCGGCGAACAGGATCGCGGCGCTCACCTCACCATCGTCCCGAGTCTCGGCGAGGCGGTTGGCGAGGTTGATGAACTCGTCGACGAGTTTGAGGAATTCGGGAGGGTAGGCCATCGCATTCCTTGAGTGTGATGGTGGCTGAGCCGTGCCGGCGCACTGGCGCGGAGTCAGGCTGCCCGCTCAGGGCCGCCCGAGATAGTCCTTCTTGCCCACTTCGACACCGTTGTGGCGCAGGATCGCGTAAGCGGTTGTCACGTGAAAATAGAAATGCGGCAGCCCGTAGGTGAGCAGGTACGACTGCCCGGTGAAGTGTTTCTCCTTCGGCGTACCGGGCTGTGTCACGATCTCGCGCGACTCGCATCCCTCAAACTGCTCGGGCGTGAGGCTGGCGATGAAGGCGAGCGCCCTCGAAATGCGCCCCTGCAGGTCGGCGAAGGTCTGCTCACCGTCTTCCGTTTTCGGCACCTCGACGCCCGCCAGGCGCGCCGACACACTCTTGGCAAAATCGCTGGCCACCTGAACCTGTCGCAACAGCGGGAACATGTCCGGGTAAAGACGCGCGTGCAGCAGCGCGTTCGGGTCGATCTTGCGGGTCGCGCAGTGCGCGTCGGCCTTCGCGAGCACGCCGGCCAACGCGCCAAGCATCTGATTGAAGACAGTGGTCGCGGTGAGGTAAAGAGACGGGTTCATGTGTGCCTTCGATTGGACCAGGTGAATTCCCGGGAGGCATGTATTTGAACACCATTACGCGGGTGGTGGGCTGCTGCCGGGTCTCGGCCTTGCGGCACGAATGTCTCGATCTCCCGTTCCGCTGCCATCGCCCTATCCTCATTTTGAACTGCTGCGGAATTCCTGAGGCCGCCACATCTGCCGTACTTCGGAACGTACGAGTGTCAGCAGCGCTTCGAGTGGCGCGGAGGTCGAGGCAGTGCGCAAACGCACGATCCCCACTTTCGGCAGTCCGATGTCGGGCTTGATGCGCAGCGCGCGCAGGCCGAAGTTTCGGACCATGTAGCGTCCGGCGTCGGCGCGAAGGGCACCGACCGTGCCGGGTGCCTGGCGCAGGATCGCGCCGATCGCCGGGATCGAGCTTGACTCGACCACGCCAAGCGGCAACGCGTGGCCGCCAGCCGTGAACTCGTGCCGCAGCGCGCTCCACACTTGCGAGGAGCGCGGTGGCAGTACCCAAGGCAGATCCGCCAATTGCCCGAGCCGGGTGAGGCGCGCGTGCGCCGGCGTGTCCGGATGCGTAACGAAGGTAACGCGGTCCTCGTAGAGCGCCTCGAAGCGGAACTGCGCGAGATCGGCGTCGCTGGTCGAGTCTTCGTCGATGCTGCCGATCACGCAATCGAGATCACCGGCTCTGAGCGCGGCAAGCAGCTGCGCGCTTACACCGTCGCTCATCAACACGCGTGCACCGGGGGTGCGTTGCAACCACTGCGCAACCGGCCGCGCCAGCAGCACCGCTGCCGTGAACGAAGGCGACCCGAGGCGCAAGGCTGGAGCCGCTCCCTCCCGATAACTCGGCAGATCTTCCTCCAGCTGATCGAGAGCGGCCATCGCGCGCTGCACGTGATCGAACACGGCATGACCAAAGACGCTGAGATGCATGCCCGTTGGCCCGCGCTCGAAGACCGCTTCGCCCAGCGTTCGCTCGAGTTCCTGCGCCATCTTGGTCACGGCCGGCTGCGTGACGCTGAGCGCTTGCGCTATTTCCCGGAAGTTGGCGCCCTTGCCGACCATGCGCACCAGCAGCAACTGACGAAGACGCAGGCGGCGTACCAGTCGGGAAACCAGGACTCGCGGCGGCAAATAGTTAACCATTTCTTATGTGATGAGAACTTCATTTCAATTGTAGTAATGATGCGCCTTTCGTAGCATCAGATCACCGTCCAACTACGCCGC
>JAHEDN010000387.1 GCA_024641225.1 Burkholderiales bacterium
GCAACCGCAAGCCGCGTTCGGAAGCCCAGAAGCGGAAGATCTCGCTGGCGCTGAAGAAAGCCTGGGCCGAGCGCAAGAAGGCGGCGAAGAAAGCGGCCTGAGCACCGCTGCTGCCTCACTGATCGCAGCCGCGTCTGCGGCTGCGGGAACGTCGGAACTTCTCAGTCCGGCTGCGCGGGAACCGAGCGGACCGACAGCACGCCCTCGATCGTCGCGATCTCGCCGATCACGGCATCCGACACCGGGCTGTCGACGTCGACCAGCGTGTAGGCCATCTCGCCGCGCGACTTGTTGACCATGTTGTGGATGTTCAGGCCCGCCATCGCCATCGCGGTGGAGATCTGGCCGAGCATGTTCGGCACGTTGGCATTGGCGATCGCGACCCGCCAGGCGGATTCCCGCGCCATTTCGACGCTGGGGAAGTTCACCGCGTTGCTGATGTTGCCGTTCTCCAGGAACTCGCGCAGCTGATCGGCGACCATCACGGCGCAGTTCTCCTCCGCCTCGGCGGTCGACGCGCCGAGGTGCGGCAGGGCGATCACGCCTTCGACGCCGGCCAGGCGCGGTGACGGGAAGTCACACAGATACGCCTTGAGCTTGCCGGCCTGCAATGCCGAGCTGACGGCGGCTTCCTCGACGATCGCGTCGCGGGCGAAGTTGAGCAAAATGGCATGGTTCTTCATCGCTGCCAGCCGTTTGGTATCGATCAGCCCGCGCGTTGCGGGCAGCAGCGGCACGTGCAGGGTGACGAAGTCGGCATGCTTGAGCAGGTCCTCGATCGAGTGAGCTTTCCGTACCGCCGAGGGCAACCGCCATGCCGCATCGACCGTGATCTCAGGGTCGAAGCCCACCACCTTCATGCCGAGCTTCAGCGCCGTTTCGGCGACCAGCGCGCCGATCGCACCGAGGCCGACCACGCCGAGGGTGCGGTGCGGCAGCTCGAAGCCGGCAAACTGCTTCTTGCCGTCCTCGACGCGCGTCTCGAAGTCGCTCGCATCGGGTTGAAGGTTCTCGACGAAGCGCAGCGCCGGCACCAGGTTGCGGGCGCCGATCAGCAGCGCCGCGAGCACCAGTTCCTTGACCGCGTTGGCGTTCGCGCCCGGCGCGTTGAACACCGGCACGCCGCGCTTCGACATCCCGGCGACCGGGATGTTGTTGGTGCCGGCGCCGGCGCGGCCGATCGCCCTGACACTCGCCGGAATCTCCATCGCGTGCATGTCGTGCGAGCGCACCAGGACTGCGTCGGGGTGCTCGACATGCTTGCCGGTGACATAGCGGTCGTGCGGTAGCCGCGCGAGGCCATGGGCGGAGATGTTGTTCAGCAGCAGGATCTGGTGCTTGTCCATTGCGCGCGAATCCCCGTTATCCGTTACTGCGCTCGAACTCACGCATGTAGTCGACGAGCGCCTGCACGCCTTCGATCGGCATCGCGTTGTAAATCGATGCGCGCATGCCGCCGACAGAGCGGTGGCCCTTCAGCTGCAGCAGGCCGCGCGCCTGCGCGCCCTTGACGAACGCGCCGTCGAGCGATTCGTCGCGCAGCTTGAACGGGATATTCATTCGCGACCGGTCCTCCTTCCGGACCGGGTTGAAGTAGAAGCCGCTGCTGCCGTCGAGGTAGTCGTACAGCAGTTTCGCCTTGGCGACGTTTCTTTGCTCGATCCCCTTCAGCCCGCCCTGCGCCAGCAGCCATTCGAACACCAGACCGGCGATGTAGACGGAATAGGTCGGTGGCGTGTTCAGCATCGAGTCGGCCTCGGCCTGCTCCTTCCAGTGAAACGCGCTCGGCGTGATCGGCAGCGCACGGTCGAGGAGCGCCTTGCGCACGATCACGATCGTCAGGCCCGCCGGACCCGCATTCTTCTGCGCGCCGGCGTAGATCACGCCGTACTTCGATACGTCGATGGGCCGCGACAGGATGTGCGAGGACATGTCCGCCACCAGCGGCACAACTCCGACGTCCGGGGTCCAGTGGTATTCGACGCCGCCAATCGTCTCGTTGGTGCACACGTGCACGTATGCCGCGTCGGGCGAGAGCTTCCAGGTATCGCGCGCCGGCACGTAGGTGAAGCGCTTGTCTTCTCCTGAGGCGGCCACGTTCACCTGCGCGTATTTCTTCGCTTCCTTGATCGACTTCTTCGACCACTCGCCGGTGTTGACGAAATCGATGACCTTTCTGTCGCCGAGCAGGTTCATCGGCACGAACGCGTTCTCGCCGACCGCGCCGCCCTGCAGGAACAGCACCTCGTAGTCGTCGCCAATGCCCAGCAGCCGGCGCAGGTCGGCCTCGGCCTTGTCGGCGATCGCGATGAACTCCGGGCCGCGGTGGCTCATCTCCATCACCGACATGCCGCTGCCGTGCCAGTCGAGCATCTCGTCGGCGGCGCGCTGCAGGACTTCCTTCGGCAGCACCGCGGGCCCGGCGCTGAAGTTGAACACTTGCATGGTGGGATTCCGGTTAAAGGGCCATCGAGCTTCGCCGTCAGCGGCGAACCGGCGCGCACTTTACCGCAGCCGGCGAAGGCCGCCGCCGGCGGACCGAAGTACTCAGCGCGATGTTCGGCCGCGGGCAGGAGCTACTCGCCGCGGAACACCGGCCTGCGCTTCTCCTTGAAGGCGCGGATGCCTTCCTGGTAGTCGTGGCTGTCGTAGACGACGCGGCGCAGCCCCTGTACGCGTTCGAAGCCCTGCGGCGACATCGGATGCGCCCCGGCAAGTATCCGCATCTGTTCCTTGATCACGGCGATCGACAGCGGCGCGTTCTCGCAGATCGTGGCCGCCAGTTCGAATGTGAACGCCTCCAGCGCCTCGGTCGGAACCACGTAGTTGATCATGCCGAGCCGCTCCGCCCGCTCGGCGCTGATCGGCTTGGCAGTGAATGCCATCTCCTTGCCGATGCGCGCGTTGCCGGCGTTCAGGAACGTCAGCACGCCGGCGATGTTGTAGGGCACGCCCAGCCGCGCCGGCGTGACGGCGAAGGTCGCCTCCGGCGTGGCAGTGATCAGATCGCAGGCGAACACCGTTTCGCAGGCGCCTCCCCAGACGGTCCCCCCGATCATGGCGATCACCGGCGCCGGAAAGGTCTCGATCTCGCGGATCAAATGGCGCAGCGGATCGTCCCAGCCGAGCGGGTCGCGGCGCGACGCTGGCAGCTCGTCGACGTCATGGCCGGCCGACCAAACGTTCACTCCGGGCCTTGCGCGCAGGATTACCGCGCGAAGCCGGCGCGCCCGGAAATCGGCGAGCCCGGCGATGACCTCGTCGATCAGCGCCTTCGACAGCGCGTTTCGCTTGGCGGGGTGGTCGAGCGTGATGATGCCGATCTGGTCGCGGGCTTCAGTTTCGATGAAGGGCACGGCGGTCTCCTGCGGCGAGAGGGGCGCCCT
>JAHEDN010000388.1 GCA_024641225.1 Burkholderiales bacterium
AAGCCGTCCAGTGGCACCGGGCACGTCTTCAACCTCGGCCACGGCATCTCGCAGCACACGCCGCCGGAGTCCGTCGGCGTCCTGGTCGAGTCCGTTCACGAGCTCAGCCGGCAGATGCGCTGAAAAACTCGCGACGGAACGCGCGAAGCTGATGTCGGCTTTTTTGCTTCAAACCTCTTGACTTATTCACAAACGCGCGCTCATCAAGAAAGCGCGCGCTCCACGGCGGTCGTATCCCGCAATCGCGCCGTTCTCTGCCGATAAGCTGCTGATTCAAAAGAGATCAGGACTCGTGAGTCCTTGCGCACGCGGGGCGGTGTCCTGGACACAGGCGACGGCGAGGAGAGAGGGCATCTCCTTGTCCACAGAATTGTCCACAGGCTGGCGTGGTGGCATCAACTTGAAATAAAACATGCGTTTGCCGCCAGTTCTTCGCAAGACTCTCAAGATGCGATGACGCCAGCTAGGGCGCCCTATGCCGAGATCGTTGTCGATCTGCCGGTCGGCCAGCCGCTGACCTACCGGGCGGACGGAGAGCGCGAAGGTGCTCTCGTTGGCGCTTGCTGCGTGGTCCAGTTGGGCCGGCGCGACACTGTCGGAATCTGCGTTGCCCGCAGCGAGGCCACGTCGCTGGCGGAACAGAAGATCCGGCCGGTGAAGCGCTGGCTCGGCGAGATCCCGCCGCTGCACGAGGACTGGCTCGCCTTCACCCGCTTTGCCGCCGAGTACTACCAGCATCCGTGGGGACAGGTTGCGGTCGCCGCCCTGCCGCCACTGTTGCGGACGCCGCCGGGGCCGCGCTGGGCATCGACACTGAAGCGCCATCGCGCCGGCGCGATCGATCCGGTGCCGGAACCGGTTGGCCCCCCGGTACTGAACGCGGAACAGCAAAGCGCTGCGGACGCCGTGTCGACTTCGAGCGGCTTTGCGCCGCTGCTGCTGCACGGAGTGACCGGCAGCGGCAAGACCGAGGTCTATCTGACGGCGATCGAGCGGCTGCTGGCCGCGGATCCGCAGGCACAGGCCCTATTGCTGGTGCCGGAAATCGGCCTGACGCCGCAACTGCAGTCGCGCCTGCGTGCGCGCTTCGCCGGGCAGCCGATGGTCTGCCTGCACAGCGCCCTTCCCAGTGCCGAGCGCTCGGCGGCCTGGCTCGCGGCGCACGAAGGGCGGGCGCGCATCGTGCTGGGCACGCGGCTGGCGGTTTTCGCCTCCCTGCCCCGCCTGCGCCTGCTGGTCGTCGACGAGGAGCACGATCCCTCGTACAAGGCGGGCGACGGCGTGCGCTACTCCGCGCGCGACCTCGCCGTGAAGCGCGCGCAGATGCTCGGCATTCCGGTCGTACTGGGCTCGGCCACTCCGTCGCTCGAAAGCTGGTCGCTGGCATCGCAGGGCCGCTATCGGCTGCTGCGGCTGCCGCGCCGCGCGACCGAGGCTGCCCAGCCGAACGTTGAACTGATCGACCTGCGGCAGCACGAGCTCGCCAATGGCTTGACCGAGCCGCTGCGCGCCGCCCTCGAGGAAACGGTCGCGAAGGGCGAGCAGGCACTGGTGTTCATCAATCGCCGCGGTTACGCGCCGGTCGTCGCGTGCGACGCCTGCGGCTGGCTCTCGGCGTGTCCGAACTGCGCCGTGTTCGCTGCGTTTCACAAGACCGACGGCGCGCTGCACTGCCACCACTGCGGGTGGCGCAGCCGCGTGCCGCGTGCCTGCCCCACCTGCAACAACCAGAACCTGCACGCGGTCGGCCAGGGCACGCAACGGCTCGAGGAAACGCTGACGGCCGTGCTGCCGGGCGCGCGCATCCTGCGCATCGATCGCGACACGACGCGCCGCCGCGGCGCGACCGATGCGGCGCTGGCTACCGTGCATGCCGGGGATACCGACATACTGGTCGGCACGCAGATGATCACCAAGGGGCACGACTTCCAGCGTGTCTCGCTCGTCGGCATCGTCAATGCCGACGTGCAACTCGTGTCGCACGACTTCCGCGCGCCGGAACGGCTCTTCTCCACGGTGCTGCAGGTGGCCGGCCGCGCGGGCCGCAGCGGGTTGCCGAGCCGCGTGCTGGTGCAGACGCGCTACCCGGAGCACCCGCTGTTCGCAGCGCTGCAACGTCTGGACTACGAAGGCTTCGCGCGAAGCCAGCTCGCCGAGCGCCAGGCCGCCGGCATGCCGCCGTACGTGCCGCAGGCGCTGCTCACCGCGCAGGCAAAGTCGCTCGAGGCGGCGCTGGCCTTCCTCGCCAGCGCACGCACGGTCGGTCGCGCGCTGCACGCGCAGGCCACCCTGTACGACCCGGTGCCAATGCCGCTGGCGCGGCTGGCTCAGGTGTTCCGCGCGCAGATGCTGATCGAGGCGCCGCGGCGCAGCCTGCTGCAGGCTTTTCTGCGCGAATGGCTGGCGCGGCTTCGTGACGGCGAGCCGCTGCCCGGGCCAAGGGTGCGCTGGCAGATCGAGGTCGATCCGCAGGAAATCTAGGCTGCCACGGGAATACGCCTTGTCCTCGCGGTGTTCTCTCCGTGTCCATCTCGGACACGGAGAAGCAGAATGATTCGCAAGCTTGTGCTCTTGACCGCCGCGCTGGTATTGGCCGGTTGCGCGCAGATGGCAGGGATGACCGGATCGGCGCCGGCCAAGACCGTAGAGGGCGTGCTCGTCAACCAGGACGGCATGACGCTGTACACGTTCGACAAGGACGCCGCGGGCAGCGGCAAAAGCGTGTGCAACGGCCCTTGTGCCACGAATTGGCCGCCGCTGATGGCTGCGGCGGATTCGAGTGCTGCCGGCGACTGGGCCATCATCACGCGCGACGACGGCGGCAAGCAGTGGGCCTACAAGGGCAAGCCGCTCTACCGGTGGATCAAGGACCAGAAGCCGGGCGATCGCACGGGCGACGGATTCAACAACGCCTGGCGCCTTGCGCGGCCGTAACCGGCGCGCCGGCACGGGTTCGGCGCTGCGCTACTGTTCCCGGAGATGGCTGCGTTTACCGCTGCAGAAGTCGAAGCGCTGATTCCGCGGCTGCGCCGGTTCGCACGCGCGCTGACTGGCAGCCGCGAAGCCGCCGACGACCTGACCCAGGACACGCTCGAGCGGGCCTGGGCCAAGCGTGAACTGTGGCAGGCGGGCACCAACCTGCGCGCGTGGCTGTTTGCCGTGATGCATGGCGTATTCGTCAACAACGCGCGCCGCCTGCGTCCGACAGATTCGCTCGACGCGCTGGCTGAGGCGGGCAACGAGCGCGCCGATGACAGTGCGGCCGCCGAGTCCGCCCTCGCGGTGCGCCAGCTGCGCGAGGCCCTGCTGCGCCTGCCCAACGATCAGCGGCAGATCGTGCTGCTGGTCGGGCTCGAGCAGCTTTCGTACGCGGAGGCGGCAGAG
>JAHEDN010000389.1 GCA_024641225.1 Burkholderiales bacterium
GCGTTCCTGCTCTTCCTGGTTCAGCCGATCATCGCCAAGCAGATCCTGCCTTGGTTCGGCGGCACGTCGGCGGTATGGACCACGTGCATGGTGTTCTTCCAGGTCGTGCTGCTCGGCGGCTACGCGTATGCGCATGCGCTGACGCGCTACGCCACGCCGCGCAGTCAGGCACGCGTGCATATCGGCCTGCTCGCGGCGAGCCTCGTCTTTCTGCCGATCGTCGCCCGGGAATCGCTCAAGCCGGGCGGCGAGGCGGACGCTGCGCTGGCCATCTTGTGGCTGCTTGCGGCCACGATCGGTCTGCCGTTTTTCCTGCTGTCGTCCACCGGGCCGCTGCTGCAGCGCTGGGTCGCGTACCGCTTTGCCGAGAAAACCGTTTACCGCCTGTTCGCGTTGTCGAACTTCGGTTCTCTGCTCGGGCTGCTGGCGTTTCCATTTCTGATCGAGCCCTTCGCGCCGTCGCTGACCCAGGCCAGGGCATGGAGCGTCGCCTATGCGGTCTTTGCGTTCGCATGTGCCGCGACGGCATGGCGGGCGCAGCGTGCCCTGGTCGCGCGAGCGGGCGAACCGCGTGCCGCGACCGGCGCTGATCCAGCATCGCCGGCCGAGATCGCGCCGGGCCTCGGCGACTATGCGCTGTGGCTCGCGTTGTCCGCGCTCGGTTCGGTGCTGCTGCTATCGACGACCTCGCACATCACGCAGAACATCGCCTCGGTGCCGTTCCTTTGGGTGCTGCCGCTGACCCTGTACCTGCTGACCTTTGTGCTCGTCTTCGAGGGCCGCGGCGGCCGCGGCTGGTACGAGCGGCGCTGGTGGCTCTTCCCGACGCTGGTGCTCGGGGTGGCCATGAGCTGGGGCCTGACGGCCAGCCGCGGCGTGCTCGACATCGGCGTGGCGGTGCCGCTGTACTGCATCGGCCTGTTCTCCGCCTGCATGTTCTGCCACGGCGAGCTGGCGCACGCCAAGCCGGCGCCGCGCTACCTGACCCACTTCTACCTGACGCTGTCGGCCGGCGGCGCACTCGGTGGCCTGGCCGTCGGCCTGCTGGCGCCGCGTGTCTTTCCTGCGTATTTCGAGTTGCCAGTGGCGCTGTTTGCGCTGGCCGCACTGGCCACCTGGCTCGTACTGGGCAACCGCACGCTGCTCGGGCCGGCGCTGGTGGCGAGCGCCGCCACCGCGTACTCCGGCTGGCACTACGCGAGCTTCCTCGAGGAGGACACGATCGTCATGCAGCGAAGCTTCTACGGCACGCTGCGCGTGCGCGAGACCGGCAGCGGCGAGCAGAAGGTGCGCCGCCTTCTGCACGGCGTGATCCTGCATGGCGAGCAGTTCACCGACGCTTCCGACCGGCTCGAACCGGGCACCTATTACGCGCGTACCTCGGGCATCGGCCTGGCCATCGCCGCCAGGCAGGCGGCCCGGCCGGTGCGGCTCGGCTTCGTCGGCCTCGGGGTCGGCACGCTTTCCGCGTATGGGCGCGCCGGCGATGAACTGCGCTTCTACGAACTCGACCCGCACGTGCTCGAGGTGGCACAGCACCACTTCACCTATCTGGCTTCGACGCAGGCGAAGCTCGACTTCGAGATCGGTGATGCGCGGCTGTCGCTCGAGCGTGAGCTGAAGCGCATCGGCCCGCGAGACTACGACGTGCTCGCCATCGACGCCTTTTCCAGCGACTCGATCCCGGTGCACCTGATCACCCGCGAGGCCGTCGAGCTTTACGCGCGGCATATCGCAGCCGACGGCATCATCGCCGTCCACATCTCCAATCGGTTCCTCGACCTGAAGCCTGTCCTGGCCAACATCGCGCAAGCCACCGGACTGACTGCGCGGCTGGTGTCGGACGCGCCGGAAAATGACCGCCTGGCCTCCGGCACCGACTGGGTGCTGCTGGCGCGCGCAGCCACCGTGCTCGACGATCCGCTGATCGGCGACCGCGCCGAGCCGCTGGCGCCAGTGCCCGCCTTTTCGCTGTGGACCGACCAGTTCAACAACCTGCTCGACGTGCTGAAGGTGCGGCCGCTCGATGAGCTCAGGGGGCTGCTCGGGCTGAACTGACATGCCGGATCGCGCCCACGCCATCGCCGAAGAAGCGTTGCGCACTGCCGGCGTCGGGCACCTGAAGGCGCTGCGCGCCGTCGGCGGCGGCGATGTCGCGGCCGCCTACCAGGTCGAGACGGACGTGCGGCGCGTGTTTCTCAAAGTCGGCGCGGTCGACCATCCGTTCGACGCCGAGGCGCTCGCGCTGGCCGAACTTGCCGCCACGCAGACATTGCGCGCGCCGCGTGTGCTCGCGCGTGGAACTGCCGCTGGCGCGGGCTACCTGCTGCTGGAATGGATCGACCTTGGCGACAGCGGCGATTGGGACGCCGCCGGCCGGCAGCTCGCCGCGCTGCACGCATGCACGCAGTCGCGATACGGCTGGAACCGCGACAACACGATAGGCGCCAGCCCGCAGTCGAACTCCCCATCGGCAAACTGGGCCGAGTTCTTTCGCGAGCAGCGGCTGCGACGGCAGTTCGCGCTGGCCCGGGCCGGTCGGTTGGCGCGCCTTGCCGAACTGGAGCAAGCGGCCTGCCGGGCGAGCGACCGGTTGCTGGCCGGCCACGTACCGTTGCCGAGCCTGCTGCACGGCGACCTCTGGCGCGGCAACCTCGCCTTCGATCGCGGCGGTGGGCCGGTGATCTTCGACCCGGCCTGCTACTACGGCGACGCCGAAACCGACCTGGCGATGACACGCCTGTTCGGCGGTTTCCCGGAGCGCTTCTACCGCGCGTATACGGTGGCGCGGCCGCCTGCGGCGGGCAGTGAGGGCCGCGTTCCTCTGTATCAGCTGTATCACGTACTCAACCACGCCAATCTGTTCGGCGGCAGTTACGTGGCACAGGCAGCGGCATTGATCGAGAAACTCGATCAATGCCGATGATGTTGCCTTCGCCTGCGATGCCCCGTGCGCAGAAGGTGACGTCTTCACAGGTGCGCGGCGCCGTCATGGCCGCCGAAGGTCGCATCATCCTGTTCGGGCATACTTGCGCGCTTTGTTCAATGCTGCATCGCTTCACATGACCGCCAGCCGGAATTCACGCAAACCGAAGATCGTCGTGCGCACGTCGGGCGTTCACGGCCGCGGCGTCTACGCCGGCCGCAGCCTGAAGAAGGGCGAGCGGATCATCGAGTACAAGGGCGAGGTGATCAGCTGGCGCGAAGCGGACCGCCGGCCGCCGTCGGATCCGGACGACCCGAATCACACCTTCTTCTTCTCGCTCGGGGACGGCAGGCGCGTGATCGACGCCAACGTCGACGGCAACGCCGCGCGCTGGATCAACCATTCCTGCGCTCCGAACTGCGAGACCGAGGAAGACGATGACCGAGTG
>JAHEDN010000390.1 GCA_024641225.1 Burkholderiales bacterium
GCCTGCAACAGCGGCAGCGCTGCATCGTCGACGCGTCCGCCGAGCACGAGCAGCGCCTCGCGCACGAAGGCATAGAAGGTCACCATCACCGCGACCGGATTGCCCGGCAGGCCGAACAGAAAGGCGTCACCGATGCGGCCGAAGGCCATCGGCCGGCCCGGGCGCATCGCGATCTTCCAGAACAGCACCTCGCCGAGCTTGGCCATCATCTGCTTGACGAAGTCGGCTTCGCCGACCGATACGCCGCCCGAGGTGACGATCGCATCAGCGTCCGCCGCCGCCCGACGGAACGCAGCCTCGAGTTGTTGCGGGTCATCGCGCACGACGCCCATGTCGACCACCTCGACGCCGAGGCGGGTGAGCATGCCGTACAGCGTGTAGCGGTTCGAGTCGTAGACCTGCCCCAGGGCCAGGGGCTGGCCGATCGAGGTGAGCTCATCGCCGGTGGAAAAGAATGCAACCCGCAGCCGCCGCCGGACCGCGACCTCGCCGATGCCGAGCGAGGCGATCAGGCCGAGATCGGCCGGCGTCAGGGCGCGCCCGGGCCGTAGCACAGGCACGCCGGTCTTCAGGTCTTCGCCCGCTGCGCGAACGTTCTGTCCCGGCTTCTGTCCGGCGGGAATCACGACGCCGGTGCCGTCTGCGTTTACGATCTCCTGGATGACGACCGTGTCGGCGCCCTGCGGCATCACCGCGCCCGTCATGACGCGGACGCATTGCCCGGCACCGACCGCGCCGGCATAAGCCTTGCCAGCGAGCGCGGTGCCGATCTCGGTCAACGTCGTCTCGGCGCCTGGTTTCAGGTCCGCGCTGCGCACCGCCCAGCCGTCCATCGCCGAGTTGTCGTGCACAGGCACGTCGAACGGCGGCACGATCTCCTCGGCGAGCACGCGGCCGAGCGCGCTGCGCGTTGGCGCGCGCTCGACGCCGGCGACCGGCGCGAGGCAGGCGCGGATCGCCGCGGACGCGGTGTCGACCGGCAGCGCATCGGGATCGTAGCCGTCCATGCAGCTCACAACGGCACTGATCGAGGCGTTGCGTTCGTTCATTCGCTTTTCGCCGAAAAGCGCGCGAGCTCGTCGCGCGTATTGATGTTGCTGAAGGCGTCGACTTGGTCGTCGAAGGATACCTCGACCACCTTGAGGCTCGCGTACCAGGCGTCGATCTTGCGCCCTCCCGCGTGCAGGAAGCGCTCGAGGTGCGGCAAGACCCTGCATTGGACCAGGGAAAAAACCGGGTGGGGCTGCGGTCCCGTCTTCGCCACCGCGAGGTCGGCATCTTGCGCGTCGAGGGCCGCGCGCAGCCGCGCGACGAGATCGGTTGGCAGGAAGGGCGAATCGCAGGGCACGGTCACTGCGAGCGCCGTGCGCGTCGCCAGCAATCCGGCATGCAGCCCGGCGAGGGGTCCGGCGAAGCCGCCGACCGTGTCGGGCACCACGGGATAGCCGAACGCGCCATAGTCCTCGAGGTTCTGGTTGGCGTTCACCACCAGCGTGTCGACCTGCGGCGCGAGCCGTGCGATTGCCCAGGCGACCATCGGGCGGCCGTCGAGCAATTGCAAGCCCTTGTCGACACCGCCCATGCGCCGGCCCTGCCCCCCGGCGAGCACGATTCCCGTCACGCCACGCATGGACGCATTGTAAGAGCCGGCGTGCGGCAGGCGCTGGCGAAACCGCGTTTGCCGCGTGGGGACGGGCGTGCCACACTGCCGCGGCCATGTCGGAACGCCGCTTTTTGGTTCCTTTCCTGAGTATCGGGCACCTGCTCGATCACCTCGTGATGCTGGTCTTCCCGACTGCAGTGGTCTCGCTTGCGCGCGATTGGCATCAGTCGTACTCCGAGCTGCTGCCGCTGGCGGTCGGCAGCTTCATCGCCTTCGGTGCCTTCGCGATTCCGGCGGGCTGGCTCGCCGATCACTGGAGCCGCTACAAGACCCTGCTGCTGTTCTTCTTCGGCATCGGCGGCTCGATGATTCTCACCGGCTTTGCGCAGTCGCCCTGGCAGATCGCAGCGGGGCTCACCCTGACCGGCGCCTTCGCCGCGATCTACCATCCGGTCGGCATCGCGATGCTGGTCGCGGTGCCGCAGAACATGGGCCGCGTGCTCGGATGGAACGGGCTTTGGGGCAACCTCGGCCTGGCGACCGCGGCGCTCATCACGGGCGCGCTGGTCGATCTGATCAGCTGGCGCGCCGCGTTCTTCGTGCCCGGCGTCGTCTGCATCGCTGCGGGCGTCGGCTTTCGCCTGCTCGTGCCCGACCCGGGTCCGGTGAAGAAGGTCTCGAAGTCGATCGGGCTGCACGTCGACGCGCGCATGATGGCGCGCATCTTTGCGATCCTGCTCATCGCCACCGCCTGCGGCGGGATCATCTTCAACTCGACGACTGTGTCGATGCCGAAGGTGTTCGACGAGCGCCTGCGCGCTCTCACGGATACGAGCTTCGGAATCGGCGCGCTGGTCGCCCTGGTCTACACGCTGGCCGCATTCGCGCAGGTGCTGATGGGCACGCTGATCGACCGCACCGAGCTGCGCCGGCTGATGATCGGGGTTGCGCTGGTGCAGGTGCCGCTGATGTTTCTCGCTGCCAACCTGGAAGGCTGGGCGATGCTCGGCGTCGCGCTGCTGATGATGCTCGCGGTTTTCGGCCAGATTCCGCTGAACGACGCGATCGTCGGCAAGTACTGCGCGGACGAGTACCGCGCGCGGGTACTGTCGGTGCGCTACGTCATCTCGCTCGGCGTCGCCGCGCTCGCGGTGCCGATGATCGCGGCATTGCACGCGACCGAGGGCGGCTTCGGCAACGTGTTCATGGTGCTTGGCGTGCTCGCGGCGGGGATGCTCACCGCGTCCCTGTTTTTCCCGACGCGCGGCGAGCTCGTCACGCAGATGGAAAGATTCAACGCGCGCGCGGCGGCCTGACCGGCGCCGGCGCCGGCAGGATTCAATCAGAAAGGACCTTCGATGCAGGACATCAGCATTCAGTTCACCCGTTTTTCCGCGTTCTATTCGCCGCTCATCGCGACCATCGCCGGCGGCTTTCTCGAGAAGGAAGGCCTGAAGCCGAAACACTCGGTGTCGCCGCCGGGCACGTCGGCGATCGCCGGGCTGGTCGACGGCAGCGTGCACGTCGCCCAGTCGGCGCCGTCGCAGGCGATCACCGCGCTCGAGCAGGGCAAGACGCCGCCGGCGCTGCACTTCGCACAGGTAAACGAGAAGGACGGCTTTTTTCTGGTTGGGCGCAAGCCGGAGCCCGACTTCAGCTGGGACCGGCTCAAGGGCCGCGGCGTTCTGGTCGATCACGGCGGTCAGCCGACGGTCATGTTCCAGTACGCCTGCCACAAGCGCGGCCTCGATTTCGCGTCGATCAAGGCGAT
>JAHEDN010000391.1 GCA_024641225.1 Burkholderiales bacterium
CCGTGGGTGACGGTGGTCCCCTGTGATGCGCCCTTCCTTCCTTCCGACCTCGTCCGCCGACTGGCCGACTCGCTCGGCCCGGGCCGCGCCGCCGTGGCTTATGCGGGCGAGACGATCGAGCCGCTGTTCTGCCTGCTGCATGTCGACCTCGCCCAGGATCTTGCCGCGGCGCTTGCCAACGGCGAGCGCCGTGCCGAGGCATGGCTGCGCGGCATCGGCGCCGCGCCGGCCCCCTTCCTCGTGCCGCAGTGCTTCGCTAACCTGAACACGCTGCAGGACGTGCTCGTGCACCATGGCCGGCAATGAACTGACGCCCGACCAGGCGCTCGAGGAACTCGTGCGCTGGGCGGCGCCGATCGGCGACGTCGAAACAGTCGCGGCATGCGACGCGGCTGGCCGCGCGCTCGCCGAGGACGTCGCCGCGACGGTCGAACTGCCGGCGTTCGACAACTCCGCCATGGACGGTTACGCACTGCGCCTCGAAGACCTGCGGACGGGGCACTGGCTGCACGAGATCGGCCGCGCCAACGCCGGCCATCCCCATGCCGGCCGCGTCGAGACGGGCACCTGCGTGCGCATCATGACCGGTGCGCCGGTGCCCGAGGGCGCCGACACCGTCGTGATGCGGGAAGACGTCTCCGTCGACGGTGGCACCGTCCGCGTCGAGCAGGCGCAGCAGCGCGGCGCCAACATCCGTCGCCGCGGAGAGCACATTGCCCTTGGTGATCTTGTGCTGCGCGCCGGTCGACGCCTGCGGGCCGCGGACGTCGCGCTGGCCACGGCGGTGGGCGCGGCGCAGCTGACCGTACGCCGGCGACTTCGTGTCGGCGTCGTTTCCACCGGGGACGAACTGGCTGATCCGCCACAGTCCCTCCCCGCGGCGGCAAGTTTCGATGCCAATCGCCCGCTGCTGCGGGCGAGCCTGGGCAGGCTCGGCTTCGACGTGCAGGATCTCGGCATCTGCCGCGACACGCCCGAAGCCTTCGCGGCGACGCTCGATCGGGCCCGCCGGTCGCGCCTCGATGCGGTCGTCGCCAGCGGCGGCGCAGCGCAGGGCGATGCCGACGTCGTGCGCGCCGCCTCGGGCGTCCGCTTCGTGGCACTGAACGTCCGGCCCGGGCGCGGTATCGCGGTCGCGCGGATGGACAACGTCGCCGGCGTACCGATGGTGCTGCTCGGACTGCCCGGCAATGCGGTCGCGGCGTTCGTGGTGTTTCATCTGCTGGCGAGGCCGCTGCTGCTGCATCTGGCCGGCGCCGAAGCAGCCGTTCCGCTGCACATCCCGCTGCCGCTCGCGGGAGAGGCGCGAGTGCGTGGCGGCCGCGTCGACTACCGCCGCGCGCGCTTCGTCAGCGGCAACGACGGCGGCCTCCGGGTGCAGCCGCTGCGCGACCAGGGTTCGGCGATGCTGCGCACGGTCACCGAGGCCGATGCGCTGATCGCACTCGGCCCTCGCGAGACCTACGCCGACGGCGATCTCGTCGGCACGGTTCCGCTGGCACTGCTCGACTGACGGGTCACTTCTGCGCCGCAGGACTTCGGCGCCCAGGTCGCTTCGTCAGAAGCGCTTCATCAGTTCCAGCATCCGCCGCACGGTCGAACCGTACGGTGGCATGAACAGTCCCATCCCGTTCAGGCGCGACTGCAGGAACACCGGCGTCATCTTGCTGAACGTCTCGAAACCGTGGCGGCCGTGATAGTGACCCATTCCCGACGGCCCCACGCCGCCGAACGGCAGCTCCTCCTGCGCGACGTGCATCAGCGTCTCGTTCACGCACACGCCGCCGGCCTGCAGGTTGTGCAGCGCCCACTGCGTACGCTCGCTGTCGTCATCGAACCAGTAGAGCGCGAGCGGCTTCGGGGCGGCGTTGATCCGCTCCACCGCGTCTTCGATGCGGTCGTAGGGCACGAGCGGCAGCAGCGGACCGAAGATCTCCTCGCGCATCAGATCGAGCGCCGCCGGGGGATCGATCAGAAGCGCCGGCGCGAGCCGGTGCGCGGCGTTGTCGCGCGCCCGCCCTTCGAACAGCGTCTCGATGCGGACGCCGGCCTCCTTCGCCTGCTCGAGATACCCGGTGAGCCGCGTGTAATGCCGCTCGTTGACGATCGCGCAGAAGTCGCGATTGCCCAACCCGGCCGGATACATCTTGCGCGCCTGCGCCCGTGCCTCGCGAACGAATGGCTTGAGCATCGCCCGCGGCATCAGCACGTAATCGGGCGCCACGCAGGTCTGGCCGGCATTGAGCAGCTTGCCCGCAAGGATCCTGGTCGCGGCGCGCTGCACCGGATAGTCCGGTGCGATCACCGTCGGCGACTTGCCACCGAGTTCGAGCGTGACCGGCGTCAGGTTGGCGGCGGCGGCAGCCATGACACGCCTGCCGACGACGGTGGAGCCAGTGAACAGCAGGTGGTCGAACGGCAGCTCGGAAAAGGCCTGCGCGACGATCGCGTCGCCGGTCATCACCGCCGCCTCCTCGGGGGCGAAGTACTTCTCGATCAGGCGCTTGAAGAATGCCGAGAAGCTGGGCGTGTATTCCGACATCTTCACCAGCACGCGGTTGCCCGCCACCAACGCACCGACCATCGGGCCGATGGCCAGGTACAGCGGATAGTTCCACGGCACGATCACGCCGACGACACCGAGCGGGCGGGGCTGAATCTCGGCCCGCGCCGGCAGGAACCACTTCGAGACCCAGACGCGCTCAGGCCTCATCCAGCGCTCGCCGGAACGCAGCGCGCCGTTGATCTCTGACAGCGCCGGATAGATCTCGGCAATCTGTGTCTCGATTGCCGGTCGGCCACCGAAGTCAGCGTCGATCGTTCGTTCGATCTCGCCCTCGTTTTCGCTGACCAGCCGGCGCAGCCGCTGGAGGCGGTCACGGCGCTCGGGCCACTGCGAGTGCGGCTGCCGGGCAAAGGCCGCGCGCTGCAGTTCGAACAGCGATTGCATGTCAGTCGGGACGTCGTTGGGTTTCATCGGTCCACTCATACCGCAAGTCAAGCCAAACCGATGTTAGCCGCGCAGCCCGGCAGATTTGCCGAGCAAGTGCACTAACGCGAGCCGGCCCGGCCGCCTCACACCCGCGCCTCGCTTGCCGCAATGCGTCAATTGCTGCACAGTGCAGCCGCCTTTCGCATCCTCGCGATGACAACTCTTCAACAATTGCTGGGTATCAGCGTCCTGCTCGGGCTTGCCTGGGCGCTTTCCGAAGACCGGCGCGCGATTCGCTGGCGCACGGTCATCGGGGCCATGCTGCTCACGGCGGTGCTGGCTGCGGCACTTCTGAAGCTGCCGCCGCTTGCCAATGCGCTGCAGTCGCTGAACATCGTCGTCGATGCCCTGAACAGAGCCACGCTGGCCGGGACGGCGTT
>JAHEDN010000392.1 GCA_024641225.1 Burkholderiales bacterium
GACGCCGATGTAGACGCCCGCGCCGAGGATGGCGCTGCGGACCACCAGATGGCTGATCAGCGGCCCGGCAGCGCGCCGCATCAGCTTCAGGTCGACTTCGAGTCCGGCGAACAGGAACAGCGACGAGATGCCCAGCGTGCCGAGCAGCGCCAGCGTGGCGTCGTGGCTGAACTGCGAGAGGAAGAGCGCGGCGATGATGCCCAGGCCGAGGCAGGTCAGCGGCGCGGGCAGCAGGAAACGCTGCAGCACGCGCGGCACGACCAGCAGGCCGAAGATCAGCAGCAGATAGGCGACCTCGCTGGACTGGAGCAGGGTGAGCAGGCGGTCGGGCATGGCGGCACCGAGGTTGAACGGCGGCGATTATCCGGGACGGCGGGGCTGCCACCGGCAGCGGCAGGAGCGCACGAGCCGCGCGAGTTCCTTGACCGATCGCGCGCTGCACGGCAACGCGCCGCGAGCCGCCGGCTTCAATCGAACCGGAATACGCGCCGCAACGCCTTCAGGTGCAGTTCCGACTGCTGGCGCTCGCCGGCGATCTGCTTCGCCGTGCGCGCGGCCACCGCCTCGCCGATCAGCTTCAGCGGCTTGCCGGTGCCCTGCGCCAGCACCTGGTGCATGCAGGCGCGCTCGAGGTAGTACAGGTCGTCGAATGCCCAGGCGACGTTCGGCCCGCGCACGACGACGCCGTGGTTGGCGAGGAACAGCACCGTGTGGCCGGCCAGCCGCTTCGCGATCCGCTCGGCCTCCGCATCGTCGAGCACGAGACCGTTGTACTCGTTGTCGTAGACGACCTGGCGGTAGAAACGCAGCGCGTTCTGGCTCGCCATCTCCAGCCGGCCGCCCTGCAGCAGGCATAGCGCCGTGGCGAACGGCATGTGGGTGTGCAGCACGCAGGCGGCCTCGGGCACCGCGCGGTGGATCCAGCCGTGAATGAAGAACGCGGTCGGCTCGACGGCGTGCCGCCCCTCGACCTTGTGCCCCTGCGCGTCGATCACGACGAGGTCGTCGGGCCCGATCTCGCTCCACAGCAACCCTTGCGGGTTGATGAAGAAGTGCCCCGGCCGGTCGGGAACGGCCAGCGAGAAATGGTTGCACACGCCCTCGGCGAGGCCGAGCTTGTGCGCGGCCTGCAACGCGCAGGCCAGGTCCTTGCGGGCTTCGATAGCGGCGGCGGAGGTCATGCACCGATTATCCTCGGCCGGACCGAGGAACCGATCGGGCCCGTGCCGCTCCAACCTGCGCGCGACGTTCCGCTCGCGCGACCCGTGCCACTCCATTCCTGACCTGACCGCTTCGCGCCAATCGCCTCCGATGCAATCGATGACGCAACTGCTGCTGATGGTGACGGTCGGCGTTTCCGTGCTCGCCTTCGCTACCGGCGCCGGGCTGTTCGAGTGGTTCGCGCTGTGGCCGATCGGCAGCGGCTTCAGTCCCTGGCAGCTGCTCAGCTACGCGCTGCTGCACGGCGGGCTGTTTCACCTGGCCTTCAACATGTACGGCCTGTGGATGTTCGGCTCCGAGCTGGAGCGCGTGTGGGGGCCGCGCCGGCTGCTGCAGTACTACGTTGCCAGCGTGCTGGTCGCCGGTCTGGTGCAGCTGGTGGTTGCGTCCGATGCGCCGGTGCCCTATCCGACCGTGGGCGCCTCCGGCGGGCTGTTCGGGCTGCTGCTCGGCTACGCGATGCTGTTTCCGCACCGGACCATCGTGCTGCTGTTTCCGCCCGTGCCGATGCCGGCATGGCTGTTCGCGGTGCTTTACGGGGCGCTGGAACTCACGCTCGGCGTCACCGGCGAGGCGAGTGGCATCGCGCACTTCGCGCACCTGGGCGGCATGCTCGGCGGCTGGCTGATGCTGCGCTACTGGCGCGGCCAGCCGCCGTTCGGCCGCCGGCGCTGATGGACCGGTTGTTCGTCATCATCGGCGCGGCCAGCGGCTTCATCTCGGTGGCCGCGGGCGCGTTCGGCGCACACGCGCTGAAGGCCCGGCTGGCGCCCGAGATGCTCGCCGTGTTCGAAACCGGCGCGCGCTACCAGATGTTCCATGCCCTGGCGCTGCTGGCGGTGGCGTGGGTCGCGGCCCAGTCGCCTTCTCGCGCGGCCAGCGCGAGCGGCTGGTGCTTCATCGGCGGGACGGCGCTGTTCAGCGGCAGCCTGTATCTGCTGGCGCTGAGCGGCGCGCGCGGTTTCGGCGCGATCACCCCGTTCGGCGGCGTGCTGTTTCTCGCCGGCTGGCTGCTGCTCGGCTTGGCAGCCTGGCGTGCCCGCTAATCGGGGTGCCGGTAGATCGAGGCGAGACTGCCGCGAAACTCGATGTCGCGTTCGAGGCGTGCGCCCGCAGCCTCCGCCACCCGCACCGAAGCCTTGTTTTCGTGCGAGATCAGGCTGATCAGCCGCATGCCCGGAAGGTGCTCGCGCGCCATCGCGCGAACGGCCCGCGCCGCCTCGCTGGCATAGCCCCGGCCGCGGGCCGCCGGCACCAGCGCCCACTTGATCTCGGGCTCCGGCCAGTCGTTCGGAAACCAGAGGCCCGCGATGCCGAGCACGCCGCCGTTGTCCTTGTCGAGCACGGTGTAGGGACCATAGCCGCGCCATCCCCAATGGCCGACCACGCCGGCAAGCGCGCGCCAGGTCTGCGCCTCGGTGAGAGGCGCACCCACCGTGTAACGCACGCTGTCGGCGTCGCCGTAGTAGGCGTGCAGCGCGCGCCAGTCGCTCTCTGCCGGCACGCGCAGCAGCAACCGCGACGATTCGAGCGCCAGCGGGATGCGAGGCGCGGCGAAGGCGGTCATGACGGCAGAGCAGCGGAGGAGTCAATCACGAATTGGGCGGAAAGCACGGCGCTGTTCCTGCGCCGTGGTCTCCAAGCCCGCCGTGCTGAAAACTGCCGGTCCCGCGCTCACGGTTTCTTTTTCGCCGGCCGCTTCCAGCCGGGGACCGTGACCTGCTTGGCGCGGGCGACCGTCAGCTTGCCGGCGGGAACTTCGCGGGTCACCGTCGAGCCGGCGCCGACCGTGGCGCCCGCGCCGACGGTGATCGGCGCCACCAGCACCGAGTTCGAGCCGGTGTGCGCGTCGTCGCCGATCACCGTGCGGTGCTTGTTGGCGCCGTCGTAGTTGGCCACGATCGTGCCGGCGCCGATGTTCACGTTGCGGCCGACCGTGGCATCGCCGACGTAGGCGAGGTGATTGGCCTTCGCGGCCTGCGCGAGCTGCGAGTTCTTCACCTCGACGAAGTTGCCGATGTGCACCTCGTCGGCCAGCGTGGTTTCCGGCCGGATGCGCGCGAACGGACCGATGCGCGCGTTGGCACCGATCGTCGCGCCCTCGAGATGGCAGAAGCCGTTCACCTCGGTGCCGGCGCCGATCGCG